>JAZRJC010000031.1:0-11584 GCA_045645605.1 Eubacteriales bacterium
GCACATTCGATCATATCGTCGTCAGGCTCGATGGTGGTTATATGCTGAAGCCACATACCGGGGGCAGAAATAAATCTCGTGAAAGCGTTATCGTGTCTGCCGGCGAGCTTGATAAGCTCGTATCCGATGCCGACGCTTATCGGAAGAAGCAAAATTTTAATTGCCGTTCTTATAAGGGGACTTAGCTCTGACGGAATAAGCATTCCAACAAAAACACCGACGATAAGCATAAGTATCATAAATGACGTACCGCATCTCGGGTGGAAACGGCGTTCGCGACGCACGTTTTCAACAGTTAGCTCGTGTCCGTGCTCATAGCAGAAGATAGTCTTATGCTCCGCACCGTGATACATAAAGGTTCTTCTCATATCCTTCATAAGCGTTACCACTGCCATATAGAGAACGAAAAGAGCAATACGCAAAAGGCCCTCAATGAGCGAGCGAAGGAATCTGTTGCCCTCAAGGACGGGGGAGAGGGGCTCTATCCAGGAGTAGATTTGTGCCGGAAGGAACAAAAAGAGTCCGACAGCCAAGGCAACTCCAAAAACGGCAGAGAGGATCATGAGCAGATTCATAAAGAAGTCGGCGACCTTTGACGGCTTTTTTGCCGGCATATTTTCCGCCGCACCGTCCTCCTTTACCTCCTCAAGCATAGCGATATCGGCAGACCTCATTATACATTTATATCCCGACATCATAGAATCAATAAAATTGAAAAGACCTCTTATAAAGGGAAGCTTTGTAAATTTAGCCCGAAAGAGAGGCTTTGTTTCCCATTTTTCAAGGACTATCTCGCCCTCGGGGTTTCTGACAGCCATAGCAGAATGACGAGGGCCCCTCATCATAATTCCCTCGATGAGAGCTTGACCGCCAATCGACGTCTTTTTTGCGCACCCACCGCACGCGCTTTCTTTTATCTTACTCAAAATATCACCTCTTTATAAAAATCGTAAATTTATATAAACCGCGTCATATCGATTTTTCTACTTCATATTATTATACACCATATCGCAAAAAAAGTCATTACTTTTTTGTAAATAAATTTGATTTTTGCTATAATATTGCCTGACGAAAAAAAGTTATTGAATTTTTGGACAAAAAATGATATACTATTTTACAAGAAATAAATAAAGAGAGGTTTTTTGTATGCTTATTTATATTATACGACACGGAGACCCGATATACTCTCCCGATAGTCTTACCGAGCTTGGCAAGATACAGGCGTCGTCTGTTGCCAAAAGGCTTTCTGCACACGGAATTGACAAGATTTTCTCCTCTCCGCTAAAGAGAGCGATACAGACCGCCGAGCCGACCGCAGTTCTCACAAAAAAAGAAATTATGATAGAGGATTGGATGTCGGAGCACTTGGCTTGGCAGGATTTTGCCACGGAAAACGAGGCGGGAATTAAGACCTGGGCATTCGGAATCGAGGAAAACAGAAGAAAATATCATTCAAGAGAGATTCAGAACAGAGGACTTTCTTGGTTTGAAGACCCATTTTTTGGCGAGAACTTCAAGCGCGGATATTTCCGTTTGCTTGATGCGTCGGATAACTTTTTTGAGCGGCTCGGATACGTTCATGACAGAGAAAACTGCTGTTACAAGGCAATATCTCCAAACGATATGAGAGTTGCGGCGTTCTGTCATCAGGGCTTCGGACTTTCATGGCTTGGAACGCTTCTTGATATTCCGCTTCCTATCTCCTGGGTGTCATTTGATACGTCGCATTCGGATTTCACAGTTATAGAATTCAAGGCGGGGGCTGACGGCATTTGTATTCCGAAGGTTCTGACCTTATCAAACGACTCTCATCTCTATGCGGATAACGTTCCGACAAGATATAACAACGGAATTTTTATTTAAGATAAGATTTTTTCTTTCAAACGCACTCTCCTCCACCGCTTCGCGGAGCCCCCTCCCGGAGGGGCCTATCACGGCGGCGAGGACAACGGGGTTGAGTCAAGCCGTGAAAAGTCTTAACAACAAAATATCAACAAAAAGAAAGGGCAAGCGAAACGCTTGCCCTTAAAAAATATCATTTAATTATTTCTTCTTTTTCTTTGCGATAACAACAACTACAACTGCGATGATGATTACAGCCGCAGCAGCTGCAGCGATAATGATAATCATTGTGCTGTCGCCGCCGTCTGTTGTTGTAGCAGTAGCGTCAGTTGTAACGTCTGCAGGTGTTGTTTCTGGAGCTGCTGTAGTAACGGGAGCTGTTGTAACAGGAGCTGTTGTAACAGGCTCTGTAGTAACGGGAGCTGTTGTTTCCTCGCCGCCCTCAACTGTAGTTTCAGGAGGTGTGCACTCGATAGGCTGAGGCTTAGCAGAAGCTACGTCGTTGAAGGCATAGCCATGATCTGTTGCATAAGTTTCAGCGTAAGAGCCGGGAGTACCGTAAATGTTCTGAATGTTTGCACACTCTTCAAATGTTGAAGAACCGATCTTTGTAACCTCGGGGTTTACTACCACGTTTGCGATGAGGTAGTTATAAGCGAACGTCCAAGCGGGAAGCTCCTTAACGTTTGCAAGGTCAAGAGTTCCGAGAACGGGCTCTGTACCCTCTCTGTAGATAGACTTGAGGTTATAGCACTTCTCGAATGCAGCGTTACCGATAAGGAAGTCATCATTTGCAGGAATCTGAACAGTTTCAAGGTTCTCGCACTCTGTGAATGAGTACTTACCGATATATGTAATGCCGCTTTCAATTACAACGTGCTTGATCTGCATCTTGATATCGAACCAAGGAGATCTCTTTGAACCACCGCCATAGTAGCTGATGATGTCGTCGATAGCGCCCGCACCCTTAACTGTAAGTGTGCCTGTTGCCTCGTCGAATTCAAATACAGCGCGCTCGCCGCAGTAGGGGAGATCCTCGGGAATTTCTACGTGGAAGTCGTAAGCAACGGAAGGATCCTTCCAGTCTCTGATGTTAACGTAGTTTGTTCTTCCGTATTCTACCCATTCATCAGTAACTCTTCTTACGTGAATTGTTTCGATAGTTTTATCGAATGCGTAGATAGGAAGCGCTTCACTACTCTTTGCGGAGAGCTTAACTTCCTTAATTGCAGTTCCTGTAAGAATGTTGTTCTTTGTAAGTGCATCCGTATTCAAGCAAGAGAGGTCTGCGAGTCCTTCGATTCTCTCGTTTCCTCTCCACCAGATAGTTGAAAGGTTTGTACAACCGGAGAAAGCGTAAGGGTTGATCTGATAGAGAGAAGCACCGTACTCAATATCCTTAAGGTTTACCATGTCCTTAAATGCACTGTGAGAGATGCAGGCGATATAGTCGTCAAGAACGACGTGCTCAACCTCTCCCCTGATGTCATCCCATGTAGGATCGCCTTCAGCCGAGTATGCGGATGTACCTGTTTCAGTGAATGAGCTCTGTGCGGCAACGAACTTCAAGGTCTTTGTGTCCTCATACCAAGCCCAGTATGTGTTAACGATCTTTACGCCGTTGTACACACCCTCATAGAAGCCCCATTTTGTTGCGCCTGTTGAATCGAACTTTCCTGTGAAGGGATCTGCAGGCTTTGCAGGCTCGATATCCCAAGAAGCGGGGTTCTTACCGGGAACGTTTGATCCCTTATGAACAACCTCTTCTGTTTCGATATTGATAAAGGTGATGTTGTTTTCGATAGCAAAAGCTTCAACCTTACTTCCAACGTAACCTATAATATTAGGAACGGAACGAGCAGTATACTGGTTGTCCTTGAATACGTCGATAGATTCAAGCTCTGTTTCCATACCGAGAACTGTCAAGGTCTTAAGTCCTCTGAAGGCGTAGAAGGATTCATTCGGAACTGTAGTAACGCCTGCGGGCAATACAAGCTCCTGAATATACTGAAGATTCTTTATGAACTGCGACGGAAGAGGACCTACGTAATCGGGGTTCAAAATCAGCTCGTCAATATAAACTGCGCCGTCAAAAACGTTTGATCCGATCTTTGTGATGTGAGAAAGGTCAATTACGTTTTCCTTGATCTCTTCTCCCCTTGTGTAGATGGTCTTAATTCCGTTATTGTATGCAAAAACGTGACCCTCAAGAGTTGTAAGTGTTGTGGGGAATTCTACCATTTTAAGAGTTGAGTTCCAAGCGAAAAGACCGCCTGTGATAGCTGTGATTCCCTCTCCGATATACGCCTTTGTAATCTGTGCGTTAAGTCCCCAGCCGGCTTCGATCTTATGCTGATAGCTTCCGAGCTTTCCGTTTGTGGGGTCTGTTCCGTAAAGGATAGTTGTTTCCTTCTTGCCGGGGGCGTTCGCAACGAGCTCAAAGTAAGCAACGTTTTCGCCGTCTACTTCCTTTACTGTCCATTTGATGTTAGTGTCTGTTCCTGCTGTGTCCTTAACCCAGCCGCTTTCTTCTGCAAATACGCATACTGCCATTGTCAGAACAAGCAAAGCTACAGCAAGAGCTGTGAAAAGCAATTTTGTCTGTTTTTTCATAAGTGTAGTACTCCTTTTTTGGAATTTTTGCTTCCTGTAAATTATAGCATAACTGTCTCCTTTTGTCAAGCAAGTATTTGTCTTTTTGTTAAATTTTAATAAGTTGTTTTATTCTTTTTTGTGCAATATGGAGATAACGATTTTTCTTCCATATTTTTATGTGTTTTTCTTACGTTTTTCCCCGTCGGCTCTCAAAAAAAGAAAAATATGAAAAAAGGGTTGACAAATCAAAAAAAGGGGTTTATAATGGTCATATACGTTGGCAAAAAGCCAACCGCAATCAAGAAACTATGGAGGTAAGTAGGAATGTTTGTATATTCAACACGATTTTATTACTATTGCTATACGGACTTTCTGAAATCCTCGGAGAAATAAAGCGTTTATCGTTTTTGGACCGAACAGAAAGCCCGCATTTCGTTACGCTATCGGCGTTTCGCAGTGTAGGGCTTTTGTTTTTTAAGTTAAAAAAATTATCACATAAATCAAAGGGAGAAAACAAAATGAACATTTCTGAAAAAATGCTTGCTCTTGGCAAAAAAAGCTCGGTTATCCGTGAGCTTTTCGAATACGGCAGACGCAGAAAGGCGGAGATAGGTGCTGAGAACGTGTTTGATTTCAGCCTTGGAAACCCCTCCGTTCCCGCTCCGTCGAAGGTTACCGAGGTTATGAGAAGGCTTATTGACGCTGAAAACCCCGTGGCTCTTCACGGCTATACCTCCGCCCCCGGTGATATGGGTGTCAGAACTAAAATTGCGGAGGACATCAACCGCCGCTTCGGCATTCCGACACGTCCCGACCTTGTATATATGACCTGCGGTGCGGCGGCGTCGCTCACGATTTCGCTCTCGGCCATCACCTGCGAGGGTGACGAGGTTATAGTACTTGCACCATTCTTCCCCGAATACAAAGTTTTCGTTGAGAATGCAGGAGCGGCTCTCCGTATAGTTCGCGGAAAGCTTCCCGACTTCAGAATCGACTTCGACGCGCTCGAGAAAACACTTAACGAGCATACGAAGGCGCTTATAATCAATTCGCCCAATAACCCGACGGGTGCTATTGTTCCCGAGAGCGATATTATCCGTCTTTCAGAGGTGCTTCGCGCAGCCGAGAAGAAATTCGGTCATCCCATTTATATTATTGCGGACGAGCCGTACCGTCCTCTCGTTTGGAACGGAAGCGAGGTTCCCTATATTCCGAGCTACTATGACAACACTATCGTTTGCTATTCGTTCAGTAAGGCGGTTTCGCTCCCCGGTGAGAGAATAGGTTACATCTTCGTGTCGCCGACAGCGAATGAAGCCTCCGACCTCTTTGCCGCAATCTGCGGAGCAGGACGCTCGCTCGGATTCGTTTGTGCACCAAGCCTCATGCAGTTGGTCGTTGGCGAATGCCTTGATGTAACGAGTGATTTCTCGGTTTATAAAACGAACAGAGACCTGCTTCTCAAAAATCTCACCGAGATGGGATACGAGACAGTTCCGCCCGACGGCGCGTTCTATCTCTTCCTGAAGTCTCCCGAGCCTGACGCAAACGCGTTTGCCGAGAGAGCGAAGAAATACGAGCTTTTGTTGGTTCCGGGTGACGATTTTGGCGGTGAGGGATACGTAAGAGTTTCCTATTGCGTAACGACCGAGCAGATCGAACGCTCGCTCCCCGCTTTCAAAAAACTGATTGAAGAATATAAGTGAGAAGGTAAAAATCCGTGAGCAAGATAGACGAAGCAAGACTTGAAATAAACGAAATCGACCAAGAGATGGCAAAGCTTTTCGCCCGTCGGATGAAGGCGGTCGCCGCTGTTGCCGAATACAAAAAGGAAAGAGGACTTCCCGTCCTTGATGCCGCACGTGAAGCCGAGGTTGTTAACCGAAACGCGGCACTTATTGAGGACGAGGAGTTGAAATCCTACTATATAAACTTCCTTAAATACAATATGTCGCTCTCGCGCAGCTATCAGCACAGACTTCTTGAGGGAATGAGAGTTGCATATAGCGGAGTTCCTGGAGCGTTTGCCGAAATTGCGGCAAAGAAGATTTTCCCCGACTGTATAGCAGTGCCGTACCGCGACTTTGCCTCGGCATATGAGGCGGTGGTGTCGGGAGAGTGTGACAGTGCGGTTCTTCCTATCGAAAACTCCTATCAGGGCGACGTTGCGAACGTTATGGACTTGACCTTTTTCGGCTCGCTTTCGATAAACGGCATTTACGATATGGAGGTCGTGCAGAATTTGGTGGGACTTCCGTCCGCCACAGCGAAGGATATCCGCGAGGTTATAAGCCATCCGCAGGCACTCGGTCAGTGCGGAGAATACATAAAGGAGCACGAGCTTATCACAATCGAGGCGGGCAATACGGCGGAGGCCGCCAAGAGAGTTGCCGAGGAGGGACGGGGTGACCTTGCGGCAATAGCGTCCGACGCGACGGCAGAGCTTTACGGCCTTAAAATTCTCGACCGTCATATCAACGCAAGTAACTCAAACACGACGCGTTTTGCGGTATTTTCAAGATGTGCTGCGAAAAATCCCGCGAAGGATAACCATTTCGTTATGACCTTCACGGTGAAAAATGAGGCGGGAAGTCTTGGAAAGGCGATTTCCGTAATCGGAGACTGCGGCTTTAACCTGAAGGCACTCAAAAGCCGTCCGACAAAGGAGCTTGTTTTTGATTACTACTTCTTTGCCGAGGGCGAGGGCAATATTTCGGGTGAACTTGGCGAGTATATGCTGAAGAAGCTCCGAGGGGTATGCAACGACGTAAAGGTCGTTGGCGCGTTTGATTGCGACAGAAAATTAAAGGGGTAAAGAAAATGAAGCTTACCGTAAATTTAGGCAAGGACAGCTACGATATAAACGTCTGCCGAGGCGGACTTTCAAAAATAGGCGAATATTTTAACCTCTCGAGGAAGGTTTTGATAGTTACCGACAGTGGAGTGCCGAGCGAATACGCAAAGTTGGCGTCCGAGAGCTGTACCGAGCCGTTCATCGAGGTTTTTCCCGAGGGTGAGAGGAGTAAAAACACCGAAACCTACTTAAAAATTCTCGGAAGACTTGTTGAGGAAAAATTCACGCGGAGCGACTGCGTTATAGCGCTTGGCGGAGGAGTTACGGGGGATATGGCAGGCTTTGCCGCATCGACCTATATGCGAGGCATCGACTTTTATAATATTCCGACGACGCTTCTCTCCCAGCTTGATTCCTCGATTGGCGGAAAGGTTGCCATCGACTTTATGGGATACAAAAATATCGTCGGGGCATTCTATCAGCCAAAGGGGGTTCTTATTGACTCCGACCTTCTTGATACGCTTCCGCCGCGTCAGATATCGAACGGTGTGGCAGAGGCGATAAAGATGGCGGCGACCCTTGATAGCGAGCTGTTTTCTCTTATCGAGAATGAATATAAATACGAAAATATTGAAGAAATTATCATAAAATCACTGCAGATAAAAAAGAGAGTGGTTGAGGTGGACGTCTGTGAGCGAGGGATGCGAAAGGTACTCAATTTCGGCCATACAATAGGACACGCGATAGAATCCGTTTACGGAGTTGATAGCCTCTATCACGGGGAGTGCGTATCGCTTGGAATGCTCGCTATTACCGGTGGTGAGATTCGGGAAAGACTCGCGAGAGCACTTGCGAGAGCAGGTCTTCCGACGTCCTTTGATTATGACCGTGAAAAAGTGATGTCAGCGCTCTCGATGGATAAAAAGAAATCGGGCAAAAGCATTACGGTTGTTATGGTAGATAAGATTGGCGAATTCAGATTGGAAGATATGAAATACGAGGATTTTCTGAAGGAAATGGAGTCACGCTTATGAAAAACACGTTTGGAAATCAAATAACTCTGACCCTTTTCGGAGAGAGTCACGGAGAGGCTATCGGTGCCGTTCTTGACGGACTTGCCCCCGGAATCGAGGTCGATTTTGACGAAATAAGAAGGCTTCTTTCTCTTCGCCGCCCAAGCGGAAAAATCTCAACGGCGAGGTGTGAGGCGGACGAATTTTCGATCGTCAGCGGAGTGTTCGGTGGCAAAACGACGGGAACGCCTCTCTGTATAATTATACCAAACACAGACACGCGCTCAAAGGACTATTCCGATATAATCGGGAAGGCACGTCCGGCACACGCGGACTATACGGCAAGCGTGAAATACAACGGCTTTGAGGACTATCGCGGCGGCGGTCATTTCAGCGGAAGAATAACGGCGGCACTTGTGGCGGCGGGCGGAATTTTAATTCCCGCTCTCAAGAAAAAGGGAATTTACATTGGCACTCACATGAAGAGATGTGCAGGTGTTCCCGACAGAGAATTTGTAGATATCCTATCGGATATAAAGGCACTTTCGGATATGGAATTTCCGGTTCTTTGCGAGGAAGCGGCAGAAGAAATGCGAGCGAGAATCGAGGACGCGGCAAAGGATGGCGATAGCGTTGGCGGTATTCTTGAAACGGCTGTTGTCGGACTGCCCGCAGGCGTCGGCGAGCCGTGGTTTGACACGCTTGAGGGTGTTCTCTCACACGCGATTTTTTCAGTTCCCGCAGTAAAGGGAGTTGAGTTTGGCGGCGGCTTTGCGCTCTCGGATATAAGAGGCAGCGAGTCAAACGATCCGTATAGAATAGTTGACGAAAAAATTGTGACCGAGAGCAATAATCAAGGCGGTATCGGCGGCGGAATTTCAAACGGAATGCCGCTTATCATTCGTTCGGCAGTGAAGCCGACCCCGTCGATTTATAAGGAACAGAAAACTGTAGATTTCATAAATAAGGAAAATATCGACTTTACGATAAAGGGACGTCACGATCCCTGCATCTGCCACAGGGCAAGAATAGTTATCGACAGCGTCTGCGCGCTTGTGATCTCGGATATGCTTGCAACGAAATACGGCACGGATTACCTTGCGTGACGGTATTCAAAGAGGAAAAAGAGAAGAAAGAAGTGGAAAGTCTGAAAATAAAGTGAGTCGAAGACGCACGTCAGCTTTTTCAGACCCAATTTGTGCCTTGCCGACAAAAGCCGGTCGGCATTTTGGTCATCCTTCAAGATGACCAAAAACGTCACAAATCAAAGAAAGGATTGGTCATAAAAATGACATACGGATGCATTGGAGAGCATCTTTCGCATAGCTTTTCAAAGGAAATTCACGCTCGGCTGCGTGACTATTCCTATGAGCTTTATGAAATTGCGCCGAGCGACGTTGAAGCCTTTATTAAGACTAAAAAATTCAACGCGATAAACGTGACGATACCTTATAAGCAGACGGTTATTCCGTATCTTGACGAGATTTCGGAGCAGGCGAAGGAAATCGGAGCTGTCAACACTGTTGTCAACCGCGGCGGTAAGCTTTTCGGCTACAATACCGACTTTTTCGGTATGCGTTCGCTCATAGTGAGGGCGGGGATTGACCTTGTTGGCAAAAAGGTGTTAATTCTCGGTAGCGGCGGAACGTCAAGGACGGCAAGAGCAGTTGCTCGTGACCTTTCGGCAAGAGAAATCTACACTCTTTCAAGAAAAGGCGGCGAGGGTGTTATTACATACGAGGAGGCTATGACCTCTCACAAGGACGCCGACGTAATTATAAATACGACCCCCGTCGGAATGTTTCCCGGCATTGACGATGAACCCATTTCGATTGACGCGTTTCTGAATCTTTCGGGCGTAGTTGACGCTATATATAATCCCTTGCGCTCAAGGCTTGTAAGGGACGCGCAAAGAAGAGGAATAAAGGCGGTTGGCGGACTTTATATGCTTGTTTCCCAGGCGGCGTACGCGTCAGAGCTTTTCCTTGATTCGCTTCTTTGCGAGGGAGCATGCGACAAGGTTTACCGCGATATTTTAGCAGAAAAGGAAAACATAGTGCTTATCGGTATGCCCGGCTCGGGGAAAACGACGGTTGGCAAGAGGATAGCCAAAAAGCTTGGGCGGGATTTTCTTGATACAGACGAGATAATTACAGAGAAAATCGGCAAGACTCCTGCCGAAATTATAGAAAACGAGGGAGAAGAATCCTTCCGCATAATCGAGGCGAAAATTATTCGCGATTTTGTGTCGATGGCGACGGGTGTCGTTATCGCAACGGGCGGAGGAGCTGTTCTTCGAGAGGAAAACCGCGAGAATCTGAAACTTAACGGCAGGGTTTATTTCCTTGACCGTTCGATTGAGAAGCTGGCGGTGACAGATAACAGACCGCTTTCAAGGAGTCGAGAGCTTCTCGAGAAGAGATTTAGCGAAAGATACGGCATATATACCGCGTCGGCCGACGAGTGTATTGACGGTGACGGCAAAATTTCGAAAATTGCAGAAGAAATCGTGGAAAGGCATAGAAGCGTAAGATGAAAATTTTAGTTATAAACGGCCCGAATATCAATATGCTCGGTATCCGCGAGCCGAAAATTTACGGAAACGAGAATTACGAAACGCTTATAAAGAATATAGAGGAGCACTGTCGGGCGAAGAATATCGAGGTAAGCCTTTACCAGTCGAATCACGAGGGCGACCTTGTTGATAAGATTCAGGAGGCGTACGGTAAGATCGACGGAATCGTAATAAATCCGGGCGCATATACTCACACGAGCATAGCGCTTCTTGACGCACTGAAGTCTGTGGGAATCCCCGCGGTCGAGGTTCATATATCCGACGTTTCAAAAAGAGAGGATTTCAGGCAGATAAGCTATATTCGCGAGGCTTGTCGGAGGACGATAGCAGGACACGGAATCGGCGGATATATTGAAGCTATCGACTTTTTGGAGGAGCATCTTTTGGTATGATAGCTGAAATTTTGAAGTCGGAAATAAAGGGCGAGATAAAAGCGCCGCCCTCAAAGAGTATGGCGCATAGATATTTGATTTTTTCGGCACTCCGAGAGGAAGAAATTGAAATTGACGGCCTTGATTTGTCCGAGGATATTTCGGCAACGATAGACTGCCTCTCGGCACTTGGCGTAAAGATAGATTTTTGCGACGGACGAGCAAGAGTGTCAGGAAGGATCGGCAGAGCGACCAAGACGTTAAAATGCCGTGAGAGCGGCAGCACGCTTCGGTTTATGCTACCGCTTTGCCTCTCTGTCGGAGGCGAGGCGACCCTTGTCGGAAGCGAGCGGCTTATGTCGCGTCCGCTTGAATATTACGAAGGTCTTTGCGA
>JAZRJC010000032.1:0-15130 GCA_045645605.1 Eubacteriales bacterium
GGCCAAGCGGTCTTAGGAAGACAAATGTATGAAACAACTCCTTGGCTCACAGAACGACATGGCTACGATCCGACTTATACCGTCCCTATAGCCTTGTCCGAAATTGTCAGAGTTTCCGCATTCGGCAGCTTCGCAATACCGAAGTCGGTAACCTTAACGACTCCGTTTTTGAGAAGCATAATATTCTGCGGCTTTATATCTCTGTGCACAACGCCCTTTGAATGAGCGTGCTCAAGTGCGTGAAGGATCTGCTCACTGTAGCCGAGAATTTCATTAAAGGACAAAACGCCTTTTCTTGTCATATAGTCCTTTAAGGTAATTCCCTCTATGTATTCCATAACGATAAATTTCGTGCTGCCCCTCATAGACACGTCGTATATCTTGACTATATTGGGGTGGGAAAGCATTGCAACAGCCTTTGATTCGTTTATAAATCTTTTGACCTGCTGAGCGTCGTTTGCAATATCATCCTTGAGCATTTTTATGGCAACGTTTCTTTTTTCTATGAAATCGTACGCCTCAAAAACGATTGCCATTCCGCCAACGCCGAGAATTTTAAGTATCTGATATCTGTTATCAAATACCTGACCTACATATCTTCCGTAGCTATCCATATTATTCATATTCACATAGCCTCCGATTGCATTTTGACAAGCACGACCGTGATATTGTCGCTGCCGCCGTTCTTGTTCGCCAGCTCAATAAGCTTTTCGGTCTTCTTCTCGATAGTTGAATCCTCGTTGGCTATATGTGCAATCTTCTCGTCACTCACCATATTCGTAAGCCCGTCCGAGCAAAGCAGAATATAGGTGTTATCTATGTCCTCGGGAAGCTCGATCAAGGATACGTCAGCCACAGTATCCTCTGCCGTTCCGATTGCACGGGTTATTATATTTCTCCTCGTGCTTTCCTTTGCCTCCTTCGGAGTCAGCTTTCCGATATCAACGAGGTACTGCACGTAGGAATGGTCGTGGGTTATCTGCTTTATCTCCTTGCCGTTTATCATATACATACGGCTATCCCCTACGTTTACAGAATAATAGCTGTTATCAACCGAGAAGAAGGCAACGAGCGTCGTTCCCATTCCGCGAAGGCTAATATTCTCCTCCGCAGCCTCGTAAACCTTTTTATTTGCCGCTACTGCCGCATTCTCGAGAACAAGCTTGATGTCAAGCTCTCCCGCATCAAGAACACCGTCCTTTATATGAGCACGGCAGGTGTCAGAAAGCTCTGTCAGGAAGGCTTCAAGTGCAAGTCTGCTCGCTTCCTCTCCGCCACTGGCACCGCCCATTCCGTCGCAAACGACGCAAAGCACGGCGTTTTCGGCAATTTTGTATGTACCGAAATTATCCTGATTTCCTTTTCTTTTTTTACCGATGTCGGTTTTACCAAAATAGATCATATATTATCATTCCTTTCCGGATATGTGTCAGCCACAATTCTCCTGAGCTTCTCTGCGCAGCTGTCCGCAGGAGGCGTTTATATCAGAGCCGAGCCTTCGTCTGACGGTTGCTCTTATTCCTTTTTTCTCAAGCGTTGCCGCAAAATCCGCAACAGCCGCCTTGCCGGATCTGACAAATCCCGTTTCCTTTACCTCGTTTACGGGAATCAGATTCACGTGTATCGGCATCGAATCTCCTCTTTGACGAAGAGAGGAATTAAGAACCGACGCCAATCGCTCGGCATCTCTTTTTGAGTCGTTTTTCCCTTCGATCAAGGTGTATTCGAAGGAAATACGTCTCCTCGTTGTCCTGTAGTAATCACGACAAGCGGCAAGAAGCTCCGAAACTCCCCATTTGTTGTTGATCGGCATTATAGAGGATCGGGTTTCGTCGTCAGGCGCGTGAAGAGAGATCGACAGGGTTATCGGCAGATTAAGCTCCGCCAATTTATATATTTTATCAACTATTCCGCAGCTTGAGAGAGAAATATGGCGATAGCCTATATTGAGTCCCTTCTCGTCACCGACAAGGAATAGAAATTTTACAACGTTTGCGAAATTATCGAGAGGCTCACCGATTCCCATCATAACTATATTTGAGATTCGCTCGCCTATATCAAGTGTGGCAACTATGACCTGGCCCAAAAGCTCGGACGGATAAAGGTCTCTTACTCGTCCGCCGATAGTGGAGGCACAAAACCTGCATCCCATTCGACATCCGACCTGCGATGAGATACAAATCGTGTTTCCGTGCTCGTATTTCATCACGACGCTCTCGATAAAGTTCCCGTCCCAGAGCCGAAACAGATATTTTACCGTTCCGTCAAGCCTTGAGACAAGCTTTTTTTCAATTTTCGGCAAGGGATATATCGCGCCCTCGCAAAGCTTTGCTTTAAGCGCCTTTGAAATGTTAGTCATCTCATCGGGCGATATCCCTCTGTGCATCTGAGTGAATATCTGCTCTGCTCTGTATTTAGGCTCACCGAACTCTGTTGAGAGATATTCGGAAAGCTCGCCCATATCAAGCGAAAGCAAATCAACTCTTTCATTTATTTTAATGTATTCTTGTTTGTTTTCAAACATTTATTCTATTTTATCCTTTTCATTTTTGCAACGAAGAATCCGTCTGTTCCGTGAATATCGGGATAGAGCGTCAGCACTCCATCACCCGATTCAATACCGCCAACCTCAAAATCAACAGGCTCAAATTGAGGGTTTTCCGACAAAAACCGGTTGACGTTATCCTCATTTTCTCGCGTCAGAAGAGTGCAGGTCGAATAAAGGAGCGTTCCGCCTACCTTCACGTATTTTGAACAGTTATAAAGAATAGCTCTTTGTATCTCGGGAAGCCTTTCGGTGTCGGACACCGATTTGTACCTTATGTCAGGCTTTTTGGTAAAAACGCCGAAGCCCGAGCAGGGCACGTCGCAAAGAACGACGTCGGCACGCTCACAAAATTCGGGGCAGATTACTCTTGCGTCCTGAGCCTTGGTCTTTATAAAATCTATCGAAAGCCTCTGCGCTCCGCGCTCAATGAGCGAGAGCTTGTTTTCGTGAATATCGCAGGAGAGAATCTCGCCCTTCTTCATATCTGCCGCCATAGCAAAGCTTTTTCCGCCGGGACAAGCACAGGTGTCAATTACAAAATCTCCTGCCATAACTCCTGCCGCCGCCGTACATATCTGAGACGCCTCGTCCTGAACGAACCAAAGTCCATCACTATCGCCCGGAATATCGCAAAGCGGAGTTTTTTCTATCAGTCTTATTCCGTTCGGAGAATATTTCGTCGGCTCACAATCGATCCCATTATTTTTGAATCGTTCAATAAGCTCGTCGCGGCTGATTTTAAGCGTATTTACCCGCAAGGTGATATCCACAGTCCTTGAAAACGCCTCAAAAAGGCTCTCCGTCTTATCCCCACCGAAATCTCGAAGAAAAATTTCGCATATCTCGCGCGGAAAAGAATATTTTACCGATAAATACTCTACTTCATTTTTTTCGCGATCGGGATAGTCCACAGTCCTTCCCCGTCGGAGAAACTCACGGAGAAGTGCGTTAACAAAGCCCTTTGAACGCTTTGACGCAAGCTCAACCGTCTCGTTTATTGCCGCGTGGTCGGGAATTTTGTCTGTGTAAAGAAGCTGATATATGCCGAGACGGAGAAGGTCTCGCGTATCACGCTCTATTTTTGAGGGCGGTATGCTTGACATTGAGTCAATGATATAATCAAGCGTTATCCTACGTTCAATTATGCCGTAGGTGAGGAGAGTCAAAAGTCCTCTGTCCGCCCCCTCGACACCGTATTTTTTAATTGCGGAATCAAGGGCTATATTTGAATACTGCCCTGCCGCCTCGCATTTTGAAGCAAGAGCTATCGCAAGTCGGCGTATATTCATTTTTTCCTGCTTCAAAAAATTCACTTCCTTCTTAGTCTGTTAATCGTTCCGTCTGCCCCTGCCCGCAAGCAAAAGCAGTCTTAAAATTTGTGCAAGAGAGGAGGCAAGTGCCGCAACGTAGGTAAGCGCCGCCGCGCGAAGCACCTTTCTTGATGCCGATATCTCCTCGCCCGACAGTCGCCCGTCAGATCGAAGAGCATCCAAGGCTCTTCTGCTTGCATTAAACTCAACCGGCAGAGTCACTGCCTGAAAAACGGCAGTCAGAGAAAAGAGTGCGATTCCGACCATCGCCAATTCAAACATTGAAAAAAGCAATCCTATCATAAAAATCGGAATAGCCAAGGTTGAGCCGAAATTAGTTATCGGAATTATCGCCGCGCGAAGCTTCATCGGTGAATAACCGATTGCATACTGAACTGCGTGACCGGCCTCGTGTGCCGCAACGCCGACAGATGCTACGCTCGTTGAGGAATAAACGCTGTCCGAGAGACGAATAACGTTACTTCTCGGATCGAAATGGTCTGACAAATGTCCCGAGATGTGCTCGATTTTAACGTGATGAAGTCCGTTTGCATCAAGAATTTTTCTTGCAGCGTCATATCCCGTCATATTACTGCGCGTGTTGATTTTGCTGTATTTATTGAACGTCCCGTTTACGTTAAACTGTGCCCATAGTGCAAAAAGGAGCGTGGGTAAAAGAATAATATAGGTTGGGTCAAAATAGAAATATGGCATTTTCCCTCCAAAATTAACTTTTATATTTCAGTCAATTACAAAGGATGTCTCCGACAGAAATTTTTCTGCCTCTTATATAATCGGCAGCACTCATTCTGCCCTTTCCCTCGGGAAGGACCGTGCAAAGAGCAAGCTCTCCGTCCTCCGTTGCAACGATAATCTCGCTATCAAGAGATAAAACCACACCCGGCTCTCCCTTTTTTCCATCGGTTGATACGATTCTGCTCTTCACAACCTTCAGTATCTTTCCGTCGGGCGTGTGCGTTATTGCAAGCGGAATGGGAGAAAGACCTCTGATAAGATTATGAATTTCAAGAGTCGGACGGCTGAAATCAATGAGGCAATCCGCCTTTTCGATTTTTGCGGCATAGGTTGACTCCTCGTCGTTCTGTGGGGTTCTTGTCTGCGTGCCTCTCTTTATCTTATCAATCGTTACGAGAAGCAGCTCCGCCCCTGCCTTACCGAGCCTATCGTGGATATCCTCAAAATTATCGTCAACGTTAATTGGAACCTCAACCGTATCAAGCATATCGCCCGTGTCAAGTCCCACGTCCATATACATCGTAGTAATTCCCGTCACTGCCTCGCCGTCAATTATGGCTCTTTGCATAGGCGCCGCACCTCTGTATTTCGGCAAAAGCGAGCCGTGAACGTTGATACAGCCGTGCTTGGGGTAATTTATAACGTTCTCGGGAAGAATCTTTCCGTATGCCACAACCACGATAATATCAGGCGATATCGTATCAAGAAGAGAAGCAAACTCCTCTCCTTTAAGCGTGCTCGGCTGATATACGGGGATTTCCTTCTCAAGAGCATAAACCTTAACGGGAGGAGGGGTCAGCGTGTATCCTCTGCCCTTCGGCTTATCGGGTTGGGTAACAACTCCGACAACCTCCTCACCCGCATCAACTAATGCCTTGAGCGAAAAAAGTGCAAAATCGGGAGTACCCATAAATAAAATTTTCATTTTTTGTGTTCCTCACAAGTAATTTTAGTCAAGCATTTCCGCATCGTCAATAAAAAGCTTTCCGTCAAGGTGGTCAAGCTCGTGGCAAAAGGCTCTTGCCAAAAGCCCGCTTCCGCTTATATCAAATTCCTTGCCGAATCTGTCAAGTGCTCTCACGGTTACGTGCATAGGACGCTTCGTCACACCGCTTCGCTCAGGGATCGAAAGACAGCCCTCCAGCTCTCTTTGCTCGCCTGCGCGGGCAATAATTTTCGGGTTGATAAGCTCAATAACCTTTCCCGGCTCTGTTTCGATAACGACAACGCGGCGGAGAACTCCGACCTGCGGTGCCGCAAGTCCGCATCCGTTGGCGTCTCTCATAGTTTCTATCATATCGTCAAGAAGCGTGCGGATTCTTGGCGTCACAACATCAACCTCCTTGCACACCTTACGGAGAGTATCGTCTCCGATTTTCACAATTTTTAATTTAGCCATTATTAAAAACCTCTCAAAAATAGATTGTTTTATTTCATTACGGGTGGCTTCTTGCCAACAGCCGAGAACATTACCTCTGCCTTGCGGCACATATCGTAAACCATTACGCTGTCGGTAAATTCAAGCGAAGGATGGTATGCGTTTGAGCCTCCTCCAGGAGCGTTGACAGGAACCCAATCACCAAGACCGCATTCAATAAGGCCTCTTTCGTTTCTCTTGCCCGAGATATACTCAAAATATCTTATCATAGCGTGCGAATTTTCAGAAATAACCTTGGTTTCGCCGCGGTAGATATAGAGCATATAAGGAAGGCTGAAGAGAACGCTGTCCCAAGCAGGGCCGTTACCCCAATCAAAGCCCCAGCCCGTCGTCGGAACGATACCCGGCAAGTCTCCCTCTATATTCTGTGCCTTTCTTATGTGATTTAACCATTCTATAAGACTCTTTTCACAAGTGAGAGTAAATATATGGCGCAAGATATCCCTTTGTAATCTTCTCGCCATTCAGAAACAGATCATAAAAGCCAAGTCCCGAAATAAGAATCTCTGCTCTGTCCGGCTTTTTTTCCAAAACGAAGCTCTTTCTGAAGACAGGTGAGTTTATATGCTCTCTGTACGTGCTGTAATCACGCCTTGCGCAAACGAATTTTTTTGAAAAATCCAAGATTTTAAGTACCTCTCAACGCTTTTATAATGATGACGGATTGAAATCTATCGTTAATAAAGGCTTCTCTGCCCTTGTTTTTTCTGCTGAAAAAATCTTCAGAAGCGAAGCAAAAAGCTCTCTCGAACGCTTGTTAAGCTTGCATTTTACAACCATTCGCATTCTGTATTTTCCCTCAACTCTGTAAACGGGAGCCTCAAACGGCCCGAAGGAAACGAGCTTAACATCCGAGAACTCTCCGCCGTCCGCCGTTCTTTTTGCAAATTCGGTAGCTAACTTTTTGACAGCAACCATAAGCTCCCTCTCGTCCTTTGACGAAAGAGTCATAAGCACGATATCGCAGTATGGCGGAAAAACAAGCAGCTGCCTTAATTTTATCTCTCGCTCAAAAAAGGTTTCGTAATCCTGCTGACATGCAAGTCTTATGACGTCACTGTCTGGATTATTTGTCTGAATTACCGCCCGTCCGTCAGCCGACGCTCTTCCGGCTCTTCCTATCACCTGCGTAAGCATTGAGAAGGTTCGCTCGGAGGCACGGTAGTCGTCAAGATAAAGCGACGCGTCCGCCAGTAAAACTCCGACAAGCGTCACGGCGGGAAAATCGTGCCCCTTCGTTACCATTTGCGTTCCAAGCAAAATGTCTGCCTCTCGGCGTCGGAATTTTCCGAGCAGCTCATCATACGAAAACTTTGTCGATGTGGTATCGGTATCCATACGAAGCACGCGAACGTCGGGAATAAGTCCCGCCAGCTCCTGCTCAACCCTCTGCGTACCGTATCCCATGTGTGCCAGATGAGTTCCGCCGCAGGACGGACATATATTCGGTAGTTCAGAGCGGTATCCGCACCAATGGCAGGTCAGATATCCCTCGTCATACGTCCCCTTTTTCGTGTGATAGGTAAGAGAAACGCTGCAAT
This sequence comes from Eubacteriales bacterium, assembly GCA_045645605.1. Taxonomy (GTDB): domain Bacteria; phylum Bacillota; class Clostridia; order Oscillospirales; family CAG-272; genus SIG710. The sequence continues at coordinate 7,594 of JAZRJC010000032.1, forward strand.
TCGGACACTTGATAGCGTCCCCGCAGTCACGGCAGCTGACAAAGGTGTTATAGCCGCGTCTGTTGAGAAAGAGGATAGATTGCCCGTCCTTCTCCTTTGTGCGAATAAGCTCCTCTGTGAGTGCCAGGCCAAGAGGGGATATGTTTCCGCTTTGTGCTTCTCCTCTCATGTCCGCTATCATAACCTCGGGAAGCCTTGCCTCACCATATCGGTTCTTCATTTTTATAAGCGTATATTTTCCCTCAAGTGCCTTCTTGTAGCTCTCAAGAGATGGTGTTGCCGACGCAAGAAGCATAAGAGCTCCCGACTTTGCACATCTGTATCTTGCAACGTCTCTTGCGTGGTATTTTGGGTTTTGGTCTGACTTATAGGTAAGCTCCTGCTCCTCGTCAATTATGATAAGTCCAAGATTTTTGACGGGAGAAAAAACTGCCGAGCGCGTTCCGATAACTATCCTTGCGTCTCCGTTTTTTATGCGGCAATAGGCGTCATACCTCTCGCCCTGCGACAGACCCGAATGAACGACCGCGGTTTTCCCTCCGTAACGCCTGCAAAAAATCGAGATCGTTTGAGGTGTGAGAGAAATCTCGGGCAAAAGAAGAATAACGTCGCGTCCCATATCGAGCATTTTGTCAATAAGGGAAGTCATAACGCAGGTTTTACCGCTTCCCGTAACCCCGTGAAGAAGTGCCGCACGCGGCTCATGACACTCGGCAAGCCCAACAAGGCAATCAAGTGCGTTTTTCTGCTCCTCGTTCAGGGTCTGCGGCTGTAGCTCATCCTTTTGCTCAAGCTCGTAAGGATTTCTGTAAACTATGCTTTCTTCCTCGACTATAAGATTCTTTTCGCAAAGCGACTTAAGCCTCGCACGGGTAGCTGTGCAAGCGGAGATAATATCCTCCTCATAGCAAGCGCCGTTCTCGGAAAGAAAAACGAGAATTGCCGCCTGCTTGTCGGTAAGTGACCTCACGACAGCATCACGGGATTTTGTCAGTACCTTCTCAAGTTCAACGTCGGTGAGTGCCAAAGAATATTTTCTTCTCGTCACGTGGGCAGAGGCAGCCTTGACCTCGGTCTCGCGCGTTATCCAGCCGCCTGAGGACAGCCTCTCAACGAGCGCCATAGCGTTCTTTCCAAACTGATTTTTAATAACGCTCTCGGGAACGCAGCCCTTCCCCTTTATAAATGCAAAAATCTCTTTTGCAACGCCATCACGGAAGGAAGGCGTGCCCTCCTTGTTTTCTGCCGGTCTATAATAGTCAACGAGCTTTGAAAACGCCCCTGCCGGAATCATCGAATGAACAGCCTCGCCTATCGTGCAAAGAGTCTGCTCCTTCAGGTATTCGCAAAGGCCCAAAAGCTCCTCTGTCAGATAAAGATTATCCGAGCAAATTGAGGAAATCGGCTTAACCTTATCCTCGGGACAGTCACACGCGTCGGACACCGCCGAAACCACGGCAAGCTTTTTTCTGTTTCCTCCGCCAAAGGGAAGCGTAACGAACGCCCCGACCTTGATTTTGCCCCTCATTTCCTCGGGAACGAAATAATCGTACGGACGGTCAATAGCATAGGGCAGATCCAAAATATATGCCTTTACATATCTGCTTAGCATTAGCCTTCACCTCTCCTTTTCCGATTATTCCTTGATTGCTTTCACCAGATACCGCTTTTATTCCTCGTCAGCTTCCTCGTCCTCGGGAAGAGAGTCGGAAAGCTCCTCATCATCAAAATCCTCATCGTCCTCAGCTCCAAGATCAAACTTGGATTCCTCGCTGAGAGCCAAAAGTCTTCTTTCCTCCTCGAGTCTTGCGGCCTCAACACGCTCGGCTCTCTTAATTTCAGCCTCTTCCTTGCTTAAAATTACAAATTCGCCTGTGTAAAGACGGTTGATTGCACATTTTACAGCCTTTTCGTCTCTGAATTCGCGCTTAACCATATTGGCAATCGCCTTTTCGCTTTCCTTGTTGCCGGCAAGCATTTTTTCTGCCGTTTCCTTTTCCTTTACGTATTCGTCAGTGATCATTCTTGCACTCTTTGCTGTTGCAATAACCAATTCGTAACGGTTGTACTTGTCTTTTGTCAGGTCGCTGATAGATGGATAAATCATAATAAACTCCTATTTTAATTTAATTATTTGTCAATTTAGTTTTTCAGTGTCTTTCGGAATCGTCATTCAAAGAATTTCTTTTCCGCATCGGGATTTCTCTCCTGCCTGCATTTTTCGGCACGCGAAATCGCAATAATGTCGTCCGCCGTTATCTCGGCTCCACCATCCTCGTTATATACGACGTAATCGTACAAATGAAGCATCTTTATTTCGTTTTTCGCCTGCTCAAGTCTGGCAAGTATTTTTTCCTCAGGCTCAGTCCCCCTGCCTCTGAGTCGCTCCTCCTGCTTTTTGTAGCTCGGAGGCAAAAGCATTATAAGCACCGCCTCGGGAAAAATTCTCTTTATGTTTTCTGCACCCTGAACCTCAATTTCAAGAATCAGGTTCCTTCCCGATTGGAGAACCTCCTCGGCTTCCTTACGCGGCGTGCCGTATAGATTTCCGCAATACTCCGTATATTCAAGCATTCCGCCCGTTTCTATCCTCTCAAGAAAATTCTCTCTTGAGATGAAGTGGTAGTTTAACCCGTTAACCTCACCCGGTCTTGGATCTCTCGTCGTTGCAGACACCGAATAAACAAAGCTTTTGTCCTTTTCCATAAGCGCCTTTATAACAGTTCCCTTCCCGCTTCCCGCAGGCCCGCTTATGACGGTTAAAAGTCCGTTATTCATTCTCGTCCTCCGCCTCCTCTGACTTCTCATCGTAATTATCGTCAGCAGAATCGCTATCAAGACGGTTCGCTATCGTTTCAGCCTGAATTGCAGAAAGAATAACAAGCTCACTGTCGGTTATAATTACCGCCCTCGTTCTTCTTCCGCAGGTAACGTCAATAACTCTTCCCGCGTCTCTTGCGTCCTGAATAAGCCTTTTTATCGGTGCGGAATCGGGACTCACGAGCGACACGACTCTACTCGATGCCACCATATTTCCAAAGCCAACGTTTATGAATTTCATAAAACCTCCGTGTTGTTTTATTCTTTTCTTTGTCGAAAAATCGTTTTACTCTATGTTCTGGATCTGCTCTCTTATCTTCTCGATCTCGGTTTTGATGTCAACGACGTGACGGGCGATCACGGAATTGTTACATTTTGAACCTATCGTATTCGTTTCGCGGTTCATCTCCTGGATAAGAAAATCAAGCTTGCGTCCGACAGGCTCGTCTGATGCGCAAATCTCTGAAAAGCTGTCAAAATGTGAGCGAAGACGAACAAGCTCCTCGTCGATCGCCACCTTATCGGCAAAAATTGCACACTCGGTAAGGATTCTGTTTTCGTCAGCCGTGATTCTGCTGTCCTCAAGAACCTTGCGAAGCTTTTCCTCAAGCCTTGTGCGGTAAGAGGAAACGTCGTCGGCCGAAAGCATCTCGATTTTATTTACAATCTCCGAGATACCCGCGATCTTGCCCTTGACGTCAGCCTCAAGATTTGCGCCTTCCCTCTCTCTTGCCGAGATAAAGGCGGAAAGTGCCTCCGACAAAACGGGGACAACCTCTTGCCAATCCTTTTCCATATCCTCCTCGGGCTTCTTTATCTTGATGATATCTCCGTATCTTGCAAGTCCCATTACGCTTATGTCGTCACGCAGAGAAAAATGCTCCCCAAGCTGACGCAAAGCACTTACATAGCCCTCTGCAAGAGAAAGGTCAACCGAGATTTCAGCGCCCTCGCTCTGAACAACGTCAATGCCAATATAAACGTCAACCTTACCTCTCGTTATTCCGTTCGCCTGAAGATAGGGCTTCACCCTCTCCTCAAGGAAGGAAAACATATGGGAAATCTTAACCGAGCAATCGAAATAACGGCTGTTTACGCTCTTGATTTCAACCGTGATATCCTTACCGCCGACAGTCATTCTCGATCTGCCGAAGGCGGTCATACTTTTCATCATTTTTAACACCCCGCAGTTTTTCATCTAAGTAGTATATAAATATATATAATACATAATACATCAAATCCTCTGCTTTGTCAACTTTTTTTGTTAAGAAGAGGTATTTTTTCGTTCGATATTACTAAATATACTCTCGTTACGCAAATATTCTTTGTGCATTTTGCCAACCTACATATAAAAATAAAGACCGCCCCTTATCCGAAGCAGTCTTTTTTCGCAAAAAGCCTTGAGGCATTCGCTATCGTTTGAGCGCAAGGGATCACACGACCTCTTTATCATCAGCACTTTTTTCTACGTTCATTTTTTTCTCAACGACTGCCAATCTGTCAAGAAGCTCTGCCACATAAATTGACAAAAAGCCGAGCGCCACCGAAAAAAACAACAGCATTACGTAGGATATAAGCTCAAGCGCTGTATTCATCGTCTGCATAGCACCGAGCAAAGCCAAAAGCATATACGCGGCAAACAGAAATGAGATAATTCCGAAAATCCTGAATAATCTTTGCATAACAAAATCTCCTTTTAACGTCTTTTGTTCCATTACAGGCTCTATTGATTTCTTGCGATAATATTACACATCGTACCTCTTATTCCGCGGCTTTTTCTGTGAGAAAAGAAAAGCTCGGAATGACAGCTTGTGCAAAGTGGGGAAATGTCAACATTTGCCTCGGGAAGCCCTGCCAAAATAAGAATTTCACGGTTCATTTTTGCAATATCGGCATAATATTTCGGCTTGTTGTCAGCGTTTTTTTCGGGATTTCCACCATTTACACATTTTTTGGTTTTTTCTCCGTATTCTCCACCACTTTTTGCGATTATATCGCGCATATCCGACTTTAAGACTCCACTCCCTGGGCAAATCTCTTTTATATATTTCTCGCAAAAGCTTTCGCCCAAGCCGTCCCTTACCGCCTCGTAAAGGTCCTCTCCGACCTCGTAACAACAGGAACGTATCGACGGGCCAATTGCCGCAAAAATCTCCTTCTTTTCCGCGCCGTATTCCGACGAAAGCATATCAACGCATCGCTCACAAATTCTGCCGACCGTGCCCCGCCAGCCTGCGTGAACGGCACCAACCGCCAAGGTCTTGCCCTCTCGCACAAAGGCAAATAAAATCGGAACGCAATCGGCGGTTTTTACGCCTACGGGAAGCATTATCTCGTCGGTTACGTATCCGTCAAACGACTCTGCCGACTCCTCCAAATATCCCTGCCCCGCTTGGCTTTTATCTATTTTTCTGACGTCCGATGAATGTATCTGCGGAACAGAAACAACCCTCTCGTACGGCACACCGACGGCCGTCGCAAACATCTTCAGATTTTCTATTACCGTTTCTCTCGTATCCCCTCGCCCAAAGGCCAAATTAAGCGAAGCAAGGTGCGGCTCTCGGCTTGCACCGCCAATTCTCGTCGCAAAGCCGTGCGGACAAGGCAGAAGAGTCGATCTGAAAAACACCACGCCGTTCCCGGCAACTTCTTTTACGAACATATTGACTCCTTTCGGTAACAAAATTCAGCTGACACGTCGTTTGTATCTATTGTATCATCTATCCCCGTCAAAAACAAGGGCTTTGCCAAAAAAAGCGTAAAATCCGCCGAAATCTGTGGTAAAGCATAGGAGAAAAGCATAAAATTTACAAAAGCACAAGGGAGGATTTTCCCTCCGCGAAAGGAGAAAATATGCTGCTTGTTATGCCCTACAACCGCGAAAGAGCCCTTGAATACGCCCGTAGGTGGGCGCTCGATCGAAACCCGCTGTTTATAGACTTCACAGGTATCGGTGGCGACTGCACAAACTTCGTTTCACAGTGTATCTATGCAGGGTGCTGCACTATGAATTACGACCCGGATTTCGGCTGGTACTTCATCTCGTCAACCAACCGCTCACCCTCATGGACAGGGGTCGAATTTTTCTATGATTTTATGGTCAACAACGACGAGGTAGGACCGTTTGCCAGACAAGTGAGAAGACGCGAAATCGAGGTTGGAGACGTCATTCAGCTGGCGGACGACTCGGGCGATTTTTACCACACCCTTTTCGTCAGCCGTATCGAAGGGGCTATCATTTACGTTGCCGCCCATTCAAACGATGCACTCGACAGAAGATTAAGCTCATACGACTATGCCTACGCACGTTACCTACATATCGAAGGCATCCGAGTTGAGTACGACGAGAGACAGTGCTTCGATAATTTGATCAACGGAATATCCCTATAAAAGAGACTTTGTTCATTTTATACAAACAAAAAAAAGTTTTTTGTGTAAACCGCCAAAATCGGCAAAAAGCCATTGAAGTTTGGGGAAACGTATGATATAATTTAACGAACGCAATAAATACTACTGTTTTATATAGTATATTACAAATAATATATATTGGCTGTACAGACGTGAGCTAATCCATACTCCGCATAACATTATTTGAAGCGATATCAATGACACAAAAATTGCGGTTGGCATATTATTGTGCAACAACCGAGATTTTTACACAAAAAATAGAAATATAGAAATAAAAACAAAAAACTAAGAGGTGCAAAATGAAAGAATTCAAGTCATTCAAAATCAATGGAGTTGATATCTCCGAATTTAAGATCTTCGCCGTTGACGAAATCGAGGAGGGCAAAGCCCTTGCGGATGATATCCGTGACAAATATTTGGGAATCGAGCTTCCCATCGAATCAGGCACAGCTCGTCCGACAGGCGACAAGCACATCATCCTTGACCGTCAAAGCTATGCTTACTATGATTACGCTATGACAGTTGATGGCGGAAATCTTATAATAAGCGGAAGCTATCGCAGCTTCCCGAAGGCTCTTGACAACTTCGTAAGCTATCTTTGCGGTGAGCACGGCGACAACGTTAACATCACATCCGCCGACAACTTCTCAGGCAAGCTCGACAAAGTAACTCTTCCCTATAGCTCAAAGGAAGAGGTTCTCAAAGTTTATCGCTACGCTCTCGAGAACAATTACACAATTTACGGTGAGCACTTGGGCGGTGGAATTTTCACGATCAACGAAATGGAAGCAAGAATCCGCGAAAATGTAGGTGACGGTCCTGCCATCCTCTCGTTCGACACACTCAGCGGCTACATCGGCCGTTCACCACGCTCATATTTCAGCCAGATAATCTGCGAAGCCTTTGAGTTTGCTGCAAGAGGCGGTATTATCACGTCGGGCTGCCATTGGCAGAACCCCAACGAAGTAACAAGAGTCCTTGAGGTAAAATTTGCCGATGGCACGTCAAGAGTTCAGGACTCTATCCACCGCGGCTCTATCGGCTCAAAGGAGCTTTGGGAATCTCTCTTCGTTGAAGGAAGTGAGTTCAACAAGAGCTGGAAGGGTCAGCTCACGTTCAATGCCGAAATCTACCAAGCATTCAAGGATCTTGGTATGCCCGTAGCTTACCGTCCTATGCACGAGGCTAATTCAGGCAACTTCTGGTGGGGCTATCTTCACGAGGACTGCCTTCTCACAGGCGATGAGCTCCGCAGAATGTGGAACTACGTGCAGTCATATTACGTAGACGAGCTCGGTCTTGATAACAT
>JAZRJC010000033.1:0-7459 GCA_045645605.1 Eubacteriales bacterium
CCCGATGACAGCTATCACGGAATCGTTTATGCTGAAAAGTTCGGTCTTGAGGGGGCGTTTATCACAAAGGCAACGGCACAGCTTATGAGAGATTTCGGCTCAACGCAGTCGGCGATGAATGCGTACCTTATCAATCTCGGACTTGAGAGCTTGCACGTCAGAATGGAGCGCCACGCAAGCAACGCCCTCGCGGTTGCGAGATTCCTCAAGAATCATCCGAATATCAGCTGGGTTCGTTTCCCCTCTCTTGAAGGCGATAAGTATTACGATCTTGCAAAGAAATATCTTCCGAACGGAAGCTGCGGCGTTGTAAGCTTTGGCGTTAAGGGCGGACGTGCCGCTGCTGAGAGAGTTATGAAAAATCTGAAGATCGCGGCGATTGAAACCCACGTGGCAGACGCAAGAAGCTGCTGTCTCCACCCTGCAAATGCAACTCACCGTCAGATGAACGAGGCAGAGCTTGAGGCTTGCGGAATCACTCCCGATCTTATCAGATTTTCCTGCGGAATCGAGGACGTCAACGACCTTATAGCCGACCTTGACAACGCACTCAGGTACGCTAACGAATAATATATTCTAAGGACAAAAAAGTATATTATCAGCTATACGGTAACTCCGTCACTTTCATAATGAGGAGTAATTGCCTATGAAAAATATTCTTTTGATTTTCGTGCTTTTGTTTCTTTTTTCATCCTGTTCTCAAGAGACCGAACACAGAGAAACGAGTCAAACGTCGGGCGAGGAGCTGATATTCCCAACAGACAGTCTGACGGTATCTACAGAGGGCTTGATGACTTCCACAGAAACTTTACTGTATGAAAGCTATAGATTTGATCTGGGAGATATAGTTATCGTTGAGTGGGGCGATATCGTTGACCTTGACGTTTATGATGACGGAACTGATATTGTAAACAAATACAAGGGTGTCGGAATAAATTATATAAAGATTTTCGAGAGCACGAAAACGGGGCTTGGTGACAGCAGACTCAATATGCCCGAACGCAGATATTCATTTATAGACGAGGATATCCGCGATGATTTTATGGACAATCACGATGATATTCTGATTGTTAAAGCCGAATGTACAGATTCGATAGTTAAGGGCGAGAGGGCGTTAGCCTATATTTCCCGTTACGGTGCGACTCGCTTGCCGATAAGCTCATACAGAGGCGTTGGATTTTTTGAGATTGTCGGATACGAATCGTCGGGAAAGATCGATGCGTTTCCTATTGTCGACGGCAGGGTCAAATTGCCGGAGGATTTTTACGAGGGCGGATATATTTTAGATTGGCAGCTGCTTTACTGCAACGAAAAATTGATTCAGCTCGGTCTTGAAGACAGAATTTTCAGAGACGGGATGACTGTCAAAGAGCTTGAGGAGTTTTTTGAGCTTGTTACCGACAGCGAAACGTTTGCTCCGCTTTTTGACAAAAAATCATAATATTTGATATAATTTAATGCGGTGCAAACCGCTGATTATGAGGATTTTCTCGCTATGCTCGCTCGTCCTTCATAATCGTATAAATGTGAGCCGAGCGTAAGAATTAAGAAAGGGTACGATTTAGTGCAAACTATATCCTAAGGTAAGCTATGCCGATAAAAATTCCAAATGACCTGCCGGCAGTAAAAACTCTTGAGGCGGAAAATATTTTCGTAATGTCGGAAACCCGTGCTATGACGCAGGATATAAGACCTCTTAAAATTCTGCTTCTTAACCTGATGCCGACTAAAATCGACACAGAAACGCAGTTTTCGCGTCTGCTCGGCAACTCTCCGCTTCAGGTTGAATTGACCCTGCTTCATACGAAAACTCATAAGGCGAAGAACATCTCGGAGGAGCATCTTCTCAACTTTTACCGCTGCTTTGAGGAGATTGAGAATGAAAAATTCGACGGTATGATAGTAACGGGCGCGCCCGTTGAAAAGCTTGAATTTTCAGAGGTTGGATATTGGGACGAGCTTCGCAGAATTCTTGATTGGGGACTCACTCACGTTCACAGCACCATCTTCGTTTGCTGGGGCGCGCAGGCAGGACTCAAGCACTTTTACGGAATAAACAAGTATCCGCTTGACGATAAGGTGTTCGGCATATTCCCTCATATAGTTGAGGATAGAATGTCCCCTCTTTTCCGAGGCTTTGACGATGAATTTATGGCACCTCATTCAAGGCATACAGAGATTCGTAGAGATGACCTTCTCGACTGCCCCGGAATAAAGATTCTCGCGTCATCTCCCGAGGTCGGCATTTATGCGGCGGAGGCTATGGGTGGACGTCAGGTGTTTATTACGGGTCATCCCGAATATGACGCCGATACACTTGCAAAAGAGTATTTCCGCGATAAGAATCTCGGATTACCCATCGCTCCTCCCAAAAATTATTACCCGAACGATGATGATACGCAGCCGCCCGTTGTAAGCTGGAGAGCTCACGCAAATTTGCTCTATTCAAATTGGCTTAACTATTACGTTTATCAGAGAACTCCGTTTGATATTAACAATTTTAACAAATGATTTTTGGTTAAATTGCACAAATACAACTGATGAACGCTATTCACGCGGCAACATTTTGACGAAATGTAATATTTTTGGGGAAATATTTCGAGAAATATGTTGACAAACTCAATATATAGGTGATATAATTAGTTAAATATTAAATATATTAAAAGCTTTGACGAAGAGGGCATAATTTGAGCGGCATACAGAGAGACGGCGTTGGGTGAGAGCCGTTTGCGGTGTCAGTTATGTTTGTAGCTTCTGAGCTGAGAGGAAGAAAGTGTGCTTTTGCATATCGAGTAGAACCTCTCCGAGATTGCCGCGTAAGGGCATACGGGTTGTTTGACCCTGAGGGGCAGTGATACTGCAATTTGAGTGGTACCGCGGGTTTAATTTGAGATTAGGCTCGTCTCAAAGGATTTGTCTTTGGGACGGGCTTTTTTGTTCCACAGACGGACTATTTCAGAAAAAAGAGAAATTCTCTGAGAAAGGTTTGGTGTAACTATGGAAAAGATGACAGGACTTGATTTGAAGATCAAGGAAATGGCGCGAAGAATCAGAGATTTGCGCGAAATTGAAGATTTGACTATCTCGCAGATGGCGGCAAAAACAGGCGTCAGCGAGGAAGAATACGAAAGATGCGAGAACGGCGAATCCGACCTTAACTTTGCATTTATTTACAGATGTGCGTTGGCGTTCAACGTAGACGTAACCGATATTATCGAGGGAAAAAGCCCGACTCTTAAATCCTACACGCTCACACGACGCGGTGACGGACAGAAGATAGAGCAGGCACACGGAATGGTTTATTATAACCTTGCCGCCCCCTTTAAGAACAGAATTGCAGAGCCTCTTTACGTTTGCTCACAGTATAGCGAGGAGGCACAGCAGAAGGATATCGAGCTTACAACGCACGAGGGGCAGGAATGTGACCTTGTAATTGAAGGCTATCTGAAGGTTCAGATCGGTGAGCACACCGAGGTGCTTGGCCCCGGCGACAGCATTTATTACGACAGCTCAACTCCTCACGGTATGATTGCGGTTGAGGGAAGTGACTGTAAGTTCTATGCGATGGTACTCAATCCCACTGGCGCACCTATTCCCGAGCTTTTATCGGGTAAGGCGGTAAGCGCAAAGAATCCGTCCTCGCGCGATACGGAGGAGCGTATTTACCAAAAGTTTGTTGACGTTGTGGAAAATGAAAACGGAACTCCTACCGAGATCAGCTTCAAGAATACCGATAACTTCAATTTCGCTTTTGATATAGTTGACGAAATCGCAAAGAAGAACCCCGATAAGCTTGCGATGCTTCATCTTGACAGATATAAGAAAGAGACTCGCTTTACGTTTAGTGATATGAAGAAAATGTCTTGCCGTGCGGCAAACTATTTCACCTCGCTTGGTATCAAGAAGGGCGACAAGGTTCTTTTAGTTCTCGGCAGACACTATCAGTTCTGGTATGCGGTTTTGGGTCTTAACAGAATCGGTGCTATTGCGATTCCTGCGATGAATCAGCTTCTTGACCACGATTTTGAATACCGCTTCAATGCGGCAGGAATCAGCACTATTATCTGTACGGCAAACGGTGATGCGGCACATCAGGCGGATATCGCGGCAGAGAAGTGCCCGCAGCTTATAAATAAGCTTATCGTTGGCGGAGCTCGTGACGGCTGGCGTAATTTCGATGATGAATGTGCTCTCTTCAGCACTCATTATGAAAGAACTGAAAGCTCTCCCGGCGGCGACGATATGATGCTTATGTTCTTCACGTCGGGTACAACCGGATATCCCAAGATTGCGGCTCACAATTATAAATACGCACTTGGTCATTTCCATACTGCAAAGTATTGGCATAACGTTGACCCTGACGGCTTGCATCTCACGATCTCGGATACGGGCTGGGCAAAGGCGATGTGGGGTAAATTCTACGGACAGTGGCTTTGCGAGGCGGCAACCTTTGTATATGACTTTGAACGCTTCAACGCTGCAGACATTCTTCCTATGTTTGCAAAATATCAGATAACTACATTCTGCGCTCCCCCGACAATGCTCCGTATGCTCGTTAAGGAGGACATCTCAAAGTACGATCTGTCATCGGTTAAGCATATGACAACGGCGGGCGAGGCACTCAATCCCGAGGTTTACCGTCAGTTTGAAAAGGTAACGGGACTCCAGATTCTTGAAGGCTTCGGTCAGTCCGAGAGCACGATGATTATCGGTAATATGACGGGCGCTCCTCATAAGATCGGTTCTATGGGTAAGCCTGCTCCGATATACAAGGTTGAGCTTCTCTCCTCTGACGGACAGCCTGTTCCTGTCGGTGAATCGGGAGAAATAGTTGTTCGTGTCGCAGAGGGCGCTCCTTGCGGACTATTTACGGGCTACTATAACGATCCCGAGAAGACGGCTGAGGTTTGGTATGACGGCTATTATCACACGGGCGATGTTGCCTGGTGCGATGAGGACGGCTTCTATTGGTACGTTGGACGCGCGGATGACGTTATCAAGTCCTCCGGCTACCGTATCGGACCGTTTGAGATTGAAAGCGTAATTATGGAGCTTCCTTACGTTCTTGAATGTGGTGTTTCCGCAGCTCCCGACGAGGTTCGCGGTCAGGTAGTTAAGGCGAGCATAGTTCTCGTAAAGGGAACAGAGCCATCTGATGCGCTGAAGAAGGAAATTCAGGATTACGTTAAGACGCATACTGCTCCTTACAAGTATCCGAGAATAGTTGAATTCAGAGAAGAGCTTCCGAAAACCACAAGCGGTAAGCTTCAGAGAAACAAGCTCTAAAAATTATGATAGACAAAAGAATAATAATCGTTTCGGGGCATTACGGAAGCGGAAAAACAAATATTGCGCTTAATTTTGCTTACGAAGCGAAGAAAAAACACGAAAAAGTTACAATCGCCGATATTGATATCGTAAATCCTTATTTCAGAACGAAGGACAGCGAAAAAATCCTCGAAAAAGAGGGAATACGCTTAATTTGCTCTGAATATGCCAATACGAATATTGATATTCCGGCACTTCCGCAGGAGATTTATGCGATAACAGACGATAAGAGCCACCGCTGCATACTTGACGTTGGCGGTGACGAGCGAGGAGCCTTGGCTCTTGGAAGAATTGCCCCCGCGATACTCTCGGAGAATGATTACGAGATGATTTACGTAATCAATAAGTACAGACCGCTGACAAAGGACGTGGAAAGTGCTTACGAGGTTATGCTTGAGATTGAAGCGGCTTGCAGGATAAAATTTACGTCGGTTGTGAACAACTCAAATCTTGGAGCGGAAACGACGTCGGACGACGTTATTTCATCACTCGATTACGCGCGTGAGTTTTCCGAAAAAACAGGATTGCCTCTGCTTTATACTTCAGTCAGCGAGAAAATCTATTCGGAATTGACGGGTAAAATTGAGAGTATTTACAAAATTTCGTTACAAAAAACACTTATATAAAAGGAGAATTACCATGGCAAAATTAACATTCAAAAGCGACAAATGTAAAGGCTGCGGTCTTTGTATTGATGCTTGCCCCAAAGGCGTTCTTGCCCTTGCCACGGACAAAATTAACCCCAAGGGACATCATCCCGTTGAGGCTATAAACGAAGACGCGTGCATTGGCTGTGCATTCTGTGCTACAATGTGTCCCGATTGTATTATTAAGGTTGAAAGGTGAGTGTAAAAAATGGCAGAAAAGGTACTTATGAAAGGTAACGAAGCTATAGCCGAGGCCGCAATTATTGCAGGCTGCCGCCATTACTTCGGATATCCTATTACTCCCCAGACGGAAATTGCCGCATATATGGCAAAGAGAATGCCGAAAATCGGCGGTACGTTCCTTCAGGCAGAAAGTGAAATTGCCGCAATCAATATGGTTTACGGCGTAGCAGCAACAGGTAAGAGAGTTATGACATCCTCATCAAGCCCCGGAATATCCCTCAAGGGCGAGGGGCTTTCATATATGGCAGGTGCTGACCTTCCCGCACTTATCGTTAACGTACAGCGCGGAGGCCCCGGACTTGGTGGTATTCAGCCCTCTCAGTCTGACTATTTCCAGGCAACGAAGGGGGGAGCACACGGCGACTTCCACATGCTCGTTTTAGCCCCTGCGTCTGTTCAGGAAATGGCAGAGCTTACGGTTAAGGGCTTTGCTCTGGCAGATAAATATCGTATGACAGCTATGATTTTGGCTGACGGTACTATGGGACAGATGATGGAGCCTGTTTCTCTCGATTTTGAGGTTGAGGCATCTCCCGAAAAGCCCTGGGCAACTACGGGCACTAAGATGGCACGTCCTCACAATATCGTTAACTCCTTGTTCCTGAAGCCTGAGGAGCTTGAGAAAACTAACATCGAGCGCTATGAGCGTTATGACGTTATCAAAGAAAACGAGGTTATGTATGAGGAATATATGATGGAGGACGCTGAAATTTGCGTAGCGGCATTCGGTATTGCGGCGCGTGTTTCAAAGAACGCCATCAACGAGGCGCGCAAGAAGGGTATTAAGGTTGGTATGATCCGTCCGATCACTCTTTGGCCTTTCCCCGAGAAGCAGTTCAAGGCGGCGTCCGAAAAGGTACATACCTTTGTTTCTGTTGAGCTTTCAATGGGACAGATGATTGAAGATATTAAGCTTTGCGTAGGCGATCGCGCAGACGTAACTCTTTGCAACAGAGTAGGCGGTATGATTCCTTCTCCCGAAGAGGTACTTGCAACGATTGAGGCTGCCGCAAAAAAAGGAGGTAACTGATAATGGTAGTATTTGATAAACCCCATGCGCTGACAGATGCACCGTTTCACTATTGCCCCGGCTGTACACACGGTATCGTTCACCGTCTCGTAGCCGAGGTTATCGACGAGCTTGGCATTGAGGGCAGAACTATCGGTGTTGCTCCTGTTGGCTGCTCTGTTATGGCATATGATTATTTTAACTGTGATATGATCGAGGCGGCACACGGACG
>JAZRJC010000034.1:0-5597 GCA_045645605.1 Eubacteriales bacterium
CCGTCTTTGCGGCGATTCTATAGCCTGCAACGTAAGCGTTTTTAGCTCCGCCGTCTCCGGAAACACCTTCCTCAAGGATATCCGTTATCGTAGCACACACGTCAGCGCTTATAACCTGACGAACAGTGTTCTCGGAATCGTAGGAATAAACTACGTTTCCCTCGGAATCTATCATTTCCTTAACCAAGTGAGGTGTTACAAGGTATCCTCCGTTCGCAACTGCGGAAATCGCCGTTATTTGCTGAATAGGCGTCACCTTAAAGTTCTGACCGAAGGCAGCCGTTGCAAGCTCTACCTGATTGAAGTTTTTAACCTCGTGGAAAATCGAATTTGCCTCACCCGGCAGATCTATTCCCGTTTTATCCAAAAGGCCAAATGCACCGAAATAGTCATAAAATCTCTCCGAACCCAATCGAAGTCCTATCTCCATAAGCGCAGGGTTACAGGATTGCTGAAGCGCTGTTCGGAAATCCTGATGCCCGTGACCCTTCGTCTTATGGCAGTGGATTGGCTTGCTATAGCCCGGAACCATATAATAACCGGGACAATAGAAGCTCTCGCTTGTTGTTACAAGCTTTTCTTCGAGACACATCGCGGTCGTCAGCACCTTAAAGGTTGAACCGGGCATATAGGTTCCTGTTATACATTTGTTTGACCATGCTGTGCTCAAAAGTGAGTATCTCTTATCGTTATATTCATCGCTTCCCTCCTCAAGTCCGCTTGAGGCGAGAATATCGGCATATACTTCATTCAATGTCTGAGGCTGGTTACAGTTAAAATCGGGAATGGTTGCCATTCCAAGGATACCGCCCGTTTTAACGTCCATAACGATTCCGCAAACTCTCTCGTCACCGCCGTTATCAAGCAACGTCTGACGAAGCTGATTTTCAAGCTCGTGCTGAATGTACATATCAAGCGTCGTTACAAGACTTAGGCCGTCCTTTGCCTCAATATAGCTTTCATATTCTGTCGGAAGCTCTTTTCCGTATGAATCTCTTGCAGTTATGTAAACGCCGTCAGTTCCGGAAAGCTCATCCTCATATTCATATTCAAGACCGTAAAGTCCGTTGTTATCAGCGCCCGTAAAACCGAGAACTGTTGACGCCAGGCTATCGTAGCAATAGTACCTTTTCGACGTTGCCTCAACGTGCACCATATTCTGAAGCTTATATTCCTTTATAAATCTTCTGACAAGCTCGGTTTCCTCGTCCTCAACCTCTTTTTTTATCGTTTCATCGAGTCGATTTACTCTGTCCGCTCTCTCGATAATTTTATCGTAATCAACTCCGAGAATCTCGGAAAGGTTTTCGGCAATCAGCTCTTTATAGTTGATTATCTCAACCCGGCTGTCTTTTTCGTGTGCCTTCTTGTTTTCCTCCTCTGCCGACCTTATGTCGTTAGGAGATATAAAAATTCTATATACGGTTTTATCCGTTGCCAAAAGAACGCCGTTTGTGTCGTAAATATCTCCGCGTCCCGCAGGAACGACCGATTTTGACGTCATCTGCTCTATAACTTCTTTTTGATATTCCTCGTAATCCTTCGTTTGAAGAGCAAAAATTCTATAGATAAGAAAGCCAAAGAATACTAAAAACGCTATAAGCATTATAAACATACGCTTATAAAGCGACGTGCTGACGCTGTTAGATTCCATTCCTTCCTCCCTGTTTAATAAAATACGACGGCTGAGTTTGATTAATTATTAAGCAACCTTGCCGTCGTACGCTGATTCTCTATACAATTATATAATGAAGCCCTCGGTTTTATTCTTGCAAATACAGGTCATTCTCCTCTTATTGCACTAAGAATAGTTGAAATGCCTATGTTGTTTTCTTCATCTGCATAAGCCTCAACAACATCTGCATCGTTAAGCTTTATGTACTGTCTTGTGATAAGATTCTTCTTAACCATTCCAAGCTCGTTTTTAGCAATATCCTCAATTACGCGAAGGTCGTTTTTCATCTCAAGCTCTGTTGAAAGCTTTTCTTTCTCTACCTCAAGAGCACGAACCTCGCTCTGAATATCGTTATATTCGTTTGAAGCCTCAGTCATCATAACAGAGCTTCCGATTATGAACATAAGCGAAACCGCACAAGCAACAACCGTCAGAAGAGTTGTTATCGGAAGTCGGCGGAATGTCTTTGTGGGAGAGGAGTCTCCAAGTATGCTTATCTTATTCTTTGCCATAAGCTGAACGGCTCTTCTCTCAACGGGCTTTTCTGCTCTTTCATTTTTCGGTGGCTTTTGTGCAACCGCCTTTTGTGTTGTAGGCTTTACAGCCGCACGGGGAGCCTTTGCCGCTTGACGAGGCTGATTAGCCTTCGCCTGTGAAGCGCCCGCAGCTGCAACTCTTGCGGCAACGGGAGTAAAGGAGGTGCGTCTGCGATAAGCGCTCTCAAACTGCTCAACGGTCAGACTTCCTCTTCCGTAATTATTATAAGCTCCGTATCCCGAATAAACGACGTCATTCGGCATATCCTGATATTGAGACGCTCTGTTTTTTGCGTTCAGCGCAAGTCCGCGTCCCGAAAAGGCCTCGGTGAGTACGTTAAGCATATAATCTGTATTATCAGTTTGTGTGTTATTGACGCCATTAAAGGTTCTCATCGAAGTCCTCCATATATTTTAATATCTATATTTTTTCCGCTACGCGAAGCTTTGCGCTTCTTGATCTCGGGTTTTCCTCAAGCTCTATTTCTGAGGGGAGAATAGGTTTTTTCGTTATAATCTTCAGCCTTGGCTTGTTTCCGCAAACACAAACCGGAAAATTCTTCGGGCAGGTACAGCCTGAGGCAAGTGACGCATATTTTTGTTTAACGATTCTATCCTCAAGCGAATGGAAGGTTATTATCGCTATTCTGCCGCCGACCCCGAGAAGAGAGGTTGCGTCCTCAATCGCAGGCGCGATTACGTTCAGCTCTCCGTTAACCTCGATTCTGATTGCCTGAAATGTTCTCTTTGCGGGGTGAGGCCCGTTCTGACGGGCGGCTGCCGGAATTGCCTTTTTTATTATGTCAACCAACTCGAAGGTTGTTTCAATAGGCTTTACTTCTCGGGCTTTCAAAATTTCATCGGCAATCCTGCCTCCGAATTTTTCTTCTCCGTATCCGAAGATTACGTCCCGAAGCTGTTGCTCGGTATATCCGTTCACCACATCGTATGCAGAAAATGCGCTATCCTCGTTCATTCGCATATCAAGAGGTGCATCGTAATTATAAGAAAATCCTCTCTCGGGAGTATCAAGCTGATAAGAGGATACCCCAAGGTCCATGAGAATCCCGTCTATTCGTTCAATGCCCAAGCCACAGCAAACCTCTCTGACAGAGGAAAAGTTGCTTCTGACGACGGTTGCTCGCTCACCGTACACCGAAAGGCGCTCGGTCGCAACCTTGACAGCCGTCTCGTCCTGGTCGATTGCTATAAGTCTACCCGTTGTAAGTCTCTCGGCAATTTTTGACGAATGGCCGGCACCGCCTGCCGTTCCGTCAACGTATATTCCGTCGGGCTTTATATCAAGTGCCTCAATGCACTCGTCAAGAAGCACCGAGCGATGACTGAAATTTACACTCTCTTTTTCCATTAGCCTTACCCGATTTAATTAAAGACCGTACTGACCGAGAATTTCAGTAAATTCTTCGGGGTCTTCGCTATCGATAACAGCCGTGTAATTTTCTTCGCACCAGATTTCATCATACGCACCGCATCCAACGATAATGGCAGGGCCCTTGCCAAGCTGAGCTATCTCGCAGAGCGATTGAGAAAGCAAAATTCTTCCCTGCGAATCGTATTCTGCCTCAAGAGAGTTTCTGAAAAGAAAACGATTCATTCCCTGTCTTTTGGTTGCAGGCACCTTTTCAAGAACCGACTCTATAAATTTATCCCACTCGGAAAGAGAATAAACGAGAAGGCACTTGTTCTGGAAGCTCGGAACGACCATAATACGCTCGCCAAGCTGCTCGCGATGCTTTGACGGAATAAACAATCTGTTCTTTGCGTCGATAGTATGCTTAAATTCACCACACAAATACATAAAGCCCTCTCCTTTCCTCGTGTACTTTGAAGTCTCAAAAATCATAAAATTGTTACTTTTTAGTGTTTTTTGGTGCTTTTTCACACCACATCTGATAATATTTCAACACTTTTCACCACAATTACTATATTTATTATACCATCATATTCGAAAAATGCAATAGTTTTTTGAAAAAAATTTTATCTTTTTTGTCAATTTTTTTGATATTTTTTCACTTTTCTCCCCCTTTCCCCTATTTTTTGCACAAAAATACTGTAAAAACATCTATTTTATGCCAAATTACCCCATATTTTTCATTTTCGGTTACAATCCTACACCCTCCCCTATTCCCCACGTCATATCACGCGTAATTCTCCACAAAATAAAGCCGCAAAAGCACGGGAAATCGCACTACTGAGATTCAAGTGCCGTCCTCAATTTCTGAAGCGCGCTTTTTTCTATTCTGCTCACGTAGGAACGTGAAATTCCAAGCCTCTGTGCAACCTCTCTCTGAGTAAGCGGAGAGCACCCTATTCCATACCTTGCCTTTATAATTTTCCGCTCTCTTTCGGAAAGCAGAGTTTCAACGTATTTTATCGCCTGTGCCGAGCAGATTTTAGTATCGATCTCTTCCATAATGCTATCCTCACAGCTGATAACGTCAATATACGTCAAGGGGTTTCCTTCCTTATCCGTATCTATCGTTTCGTTAATTGAAACCTCGTTGCAAAGCTTTCTTTGAGAGCGGAAATACATAAGAATTTCATTTTGAATACATTTTGCTCCGTATGTAGCAAATTTATTGCCGCTTGAGGGACGATACGAGTCGATAGCCTTCACAAGTCCTATAGTTCCGATAGACACAAGATCCTCCGAGCTTTTATTCGTTGAATAGTATTTTCTTACTATGTGGGCAACAAGCCTCAGATTATGCAGAATCAATTTTTCACGTGCATCCATATCCTTATTTTCGATTAGCTTTCGGAAAAGCTCAGTCTCCTCCTCGCGGTCAAGCGGCGGCGGAAAGTTTTGCGGCATAGATATGCCAAGGATCATACAAGCGGCCTTGAACGTCGCCGATAGCAAAAAAGATAGCATATAACCTCCATAATGAAATGCTCGATAATCCAATTTTATGCAAGGCAAAGTAATTTTATAAATTGTGTTGACTTAAATCTCATTTTTTGGTACAATAGTATAGAAAATAAAGAAGGACGGTATAAAAAATGAAACTAATCGGAAATGCAATCGTCGGTCAATCGGGAGGCCCCACTGCCGCTATCAACGCAACTCTTGTAGGTGTTCTCCGCGGCGCTCATCAGGCAAGGGTTGACGGAGCTATCGAGAAAATTTACGGCATGAGAAACGGTGTCGAAGGACTTCTGCGAGAGGACCTTATTGACCTTACAAGCTTTATTGACAACAAGGACGACGAAAAAACGCTCACAAACACACCTGCCGCCGCCCTTGGCTCTTGCAGAAAAAAGCTGCCACCTGTAGGCGATGACGATGAGCAATATGAAAAAATCATCTCGATTTTCAAGAAGTACGATATTAGATACTTTTTCTATATCGGCGGCAACGATTC
>JAZRJC010000035.1:0-13726 GCA_045645605.1 Eubacteriales bacterium
TAGTCGGGGTACAAAAGCTTTGTTGACTGCTCCAAATTTTCGATATCGATTTTGCTTTCCTCTATATCAATCTTTTCGCATAAAAGGTAGGTTCCGTTGTAGCGGCCCTGACAGTAAAGGTCAACAGCTCTGTATGACGGAGAGTAATCGTCAGAGGCAAGAGCCGCAATATCAAAAGCCGTGCTGTTGCGAAGCAGGGAAGGGTCAAAATAATTTGCAAGAAGAATATATTTTTCCGATTCTGCAAGGCCAAGCAGGGATTTTTTTTCAGAAAGCTCTACCTGATAAGGCTTTTTTTCAGCCGTCCCCCAGGTTGAATTTCCTCTGCCTTTTATTTCCTTTATTTTCGCGGAATACAGTCTTTCGCCCATCGAATCGTATAGCGAAATATCGCCGTCCGTCTTGTATTCGTGACGATAGCTGTTATTGATTTTTTCAAAGTCTCCGTCCGAGGAGTTAAGAAAGAGAGAGGGAATATTAGCGGAGCGCATAACCTTAACGTGGAAGACGTCTCCGCCAAAGTTAAGGGTAAATCCGTCTGAAATATCGCTAAAGGTAACAACGTCCCCGTGCTCCGATTTTTTATCACCGACAATGATTTCTGCTCCGTCGCAAAGAGCCAAGGCACCGCCAACAAAGGCAGACGGTAGAAACAGATGTTTTTCATTCTCTACGGTTGAGATGCGTATGGTTTCGTAATTGAATGAAACACCGCACCCGTCAACGTTGCTCGGCTTACTCGGAGCTACAATGACACTGCTTATTTCTTCACCATTTGCCAAAGCATCGACAACGGTATAGCTATTGCAAGAGCTTAAGGGCAAGGTTAACAATGCTAAAAGCAATAAAAATGCTTTCTTTATTGACATCTGCTTTCTCCTTCTTTGATATCAAGATAGGGCGGATAGTCGGGGATATCCTCCTCGGAAAATCGGAGAATAGAAACAGTCCCTTCCTCGTCGTTCTCATCGATTTCCTCAAATCCTGCAAGCTTATATGTAATATACATAATTCTGTTATGCTCTGTTTCAAGAAATTCTGCAAACAGGGGAAGATTGTCTGCGGCGGCCAGCCTTATTGCGTGAGTCAGGAGTGCCGTTCCGACACCTCTTGTCATAACGCGGCAGGAAACTATAAGCAACTTAAGAATATAAGCCGCCTCGCCACAAACGACACCTCGTTCAAGAAGCAGGAGACCGACCTTACCGCTGTCTCCGTATTTATCGGTGAGAGAAGCTATGAGAAAAATGTGATCGGGTGAGGAGATAAGAGATTTCAACTCGTCATAGCTGTACGTATATCCCGTTGAATTAAGCTGATGTGTTCGGATAGTCAGCTCTTCAACACGGCGGAGAGCCCCCTCGGTCACGGGCGAGATATCAAGCTTCATATCAAGTGAGCGCAAAAATTCATCACTTGAGCCGACAAAGCCTTCCTCTGCCTTTGCTCTTGACATATCTGCGCGGTACATTTCGCGGCGACGCATAGCGTCTTCCGTTATAAACGTGGGGGTAAATTCGGGAAGCGACAGAAGTGATTTGAAATCGGCCGCATCATAGGCTCTTACGTCAGGGATAGCAAAGGTAACCTCGTCACGCTCAAAGGGATTGTCGTCAAGAAAAGCCACAGAGCCGGGTTTGATATTAATCTCCGAAATAATGGTCTTTATTGATTCCGCCTTTGAATTCCAGTTAATCTTGGGGCATAAAAAGTACTCCGAAAGACCGTATTCGTCGAGCTTTTTCAGGGCAGGAGCTTCATTATTTTTCGAGGCTATGCTCATAATGATTCCACGGCGGTCAAGCTCGGTGATAAAATCGAAAATTCCGTCGATAAGGCTATTGGCACCGCCCTCGGACAAAACGCCCGACCAAAGAGTGTTGTCAAGGTCAAAAACAAGACATTTGATTTTTGCTTCCTTTGCCATAAATCCTCCGATAAGGGTTATTTTTTGATTTCCTCAACAAGTGCTGTGATTTTTGCAACGCTTGTGAAATTCGCTTTACTCAAAAGCTTTTTAGGTATCTTTATCTGAAACGTTTTTTCAAGGAAGAGAACCATCTCAAGTGCAAACATCGAGTTTACGTAGCCGCCTGCAAAAAGGTCTGTATTCTCGTCAATATCCTTGAATTTTTTCGTTTCTCTGAAGTATTGTAACAGTGTTTCCTTGATATCCATAATATCTCCTTTTTAGTCATAGATAAGGCTTGTGAGCGTTCTTATAAGCTCTGCGCCTGATGTATCGTCGGTCATATTTATTCGCTTAAGCTTCCGCAGAGATTGAGGCAGGCCACGGAGAATCTCGTTTATTCCATACTCAACTGTGACGCTTATATCCGCACCGCACTCAGAGAGCACTATTTCACTTATTTCATTATTTTTACCAAAGGGATAGGTTATAACGAAAACTTCATTTCCGATAGCGGTCCTAAGCAGTTCAACTGACGTATTGAAATCCTTTTCAAGAGCCTTTATATAATCTTCCTCGCTCTCATTGTCAAGCGGGAAAACGCCGTCGCGTTTTGGAGTGTCGTAATCGTTCTGGTGCATATCAAAGGTGTGAGACTGAAAATCGAGAAGTCCTCTTTCGTATGCCGCCTTCGCTTCGTCAAGCGAAAAGTGAGGATGAATTTCAATTCCCGTATCCTTATAAGTGTCAGCACCTGCGCTTACACCGATAACAGAAACGGTGGCCTTTTGATTGTATTTCTCAAGTATCGGCAGAGCCAACGAAATATTGCTCTCATATCCGTCGTCAAAGGTGATAAGAATCGGCTTTTCGGGAAGAGGAGTGCCATATTTAACGTAGTCAAGGAGCTGACCGTAATGGATTGCGGTATATCCGTCCTCGGTGATAGCTGCTATCTGTTCCTCAAAGGTCTCTGATGAGATAATTACGTCGCTTATCTCGTCCTTGTTCTCAGTCAGAGCGTGATACATAAGGATAGGAATTTTAGTTGATACGGGAGATGCGATATCAGAATATAAATGGCTTATTCCGTCCACCGCACCTTCCTTTGTTGCCAATCGTCCGAATTTATCGGGAATATATACGTTTTCATTCTCAAATATATAGGCAAGAGCCATACTTCCAACGGCATTTCTGAAATGATAGCCGTCGTAAAAATATCTGGGGTCGGTCGTTATCTCATTCATGCCCCAAAACTCGTAGAAATCGCAAACGTTCGCGAGCTTTGTATAAAACTCGGAAAGCTCGGACGGGTCATAGCAGGCAAGCTCCGCGGAATAGAGGGGAGAGCCTATAAGAATAAAGTTTATTCCAAGCTCCTTGCATTTTTTATATATTGCGTCGATATCGGAAACCGCCTCGTCTATATAGTCAAGAGGACGGCTGTAGGTAATATCGAAATCCTCAATTCCGAATTCACGGTAATAGCTCTCAATATCCGAAATTGGCGAGGTGTCGCGTCTGATTTTGTTATATGCTCCTGTTTCGGGATTAAAGACCTCGTCGGAAGATATGAGAAACGAACGGTTTGAGTAAGCCTTTATTTTATCTATTGAATATTCGGGGTTGAGATAGAGATATTTCAGGTAGAAAAGAAGCGAAATTACGTCTTCGTCAGCCTTCGGGTGCATGTTGTCCTTTATTGCATCCTCTTCCGAATCATATCTGTAAGCAACCTCTGGACCTATTGCCAAAACGATATTTTTTGCCTCGTAATTATCAATGACGTATGTCGCCATCTGACGGATATCGTGAAGGTCGCCTCCGTAAACGAACATATTGTAAAAGTTTGCGTCAAGATATTCGTTAAGCTCATTTACCGGATATGAGGAGGACTTTGAGCAGCCGAAAATATAAGAATCGTATTTTTCGTGATGCTCGTCAATATAAGCTATTTTCGCAAGACGCGGATTTTGTGTCATATTGTATTCATAATAGTCGAAAATTTTATCGCCGAAGATACCGAAGGGGTCAACGGTGTAATTAAAGAGGGCGTAAATTGCCAAAAACAAGATTAAGAAGGCGGAGAATAGCCCCAACCATTTTTTCAGTGCCATATTTTACCCCTCCAATCAGAAGCTAAAGTAAAGGAACGTTGAGACGCTTGACATATTAACAAGTGCCAAAACGAGAAGAAATGCCGCCGCTATTGCGTGACGGACACCGAAGACCTTGTCCTCGCCGTCGCAAATTTCATTTGAATTCTTAAAGCAGAAGCAAATGAGAGCGGAAAGTATAAGAAGAACTGCGATATACGCGTTTTCCGATACGAAAGAGCCTATATTCAGCAGCGGGTCTGTAAAGGAGAAAAGCTTTTTGTAAATGAGGAGAGCCTCACCCGTATTTCTTGCGTCAAAAAGAACTCTGCCAAGCATCATAACGATAAAGGTTACGCTGCAGCCGATAGTCTTCTTCATTCTGAATCCGTGAAGAGTTAAAATGTTGGATATTGCAACGAGGATACCGTTGAAAAGACCCCAGGCAACAAAGTGCCATGCAGAGCCGTGCCAGAGACCTGATACGAGGAAGGTGATAACCGTTGCAAAAAACAGCTTGACAAAGCCGTCGCCAAATCCGAAAAGCGAAGCGAAAACCGTTTTATCAAAGAATCCGGATACGGTCATATTCCATCTTCGCCAGAAGTCTGCAAAGCTTTCCGCCTTATAGGGAGAATTGAAGTTTATCGGTAGCTTGATTCCGAAGAGATAGCCGATACCTCTCGCCATATCTATGTATCCCGAAAAATCGAAGTAATAGGCAAAGGTGAAGGCGAGCATACCAAACCAGGCAGCTGTTGTTCCGCCTTCATTGAAGCCGCCGAAGTAATAGTTCTGTGCGTATGTAATCAAAGGATTTGCGATTATAATCTTTTTTGCCGCACCTATTGAAAAAAGCAAAATTCCTCGTATTACGTTGTTTTTGTCAAAAGCGATAAGCTCACTATCACGTATCTGCGGAAGAATTTCCTCGTGCATAACGATAGGGCCGACAACAAGCTGCGGGAAGAAGGTGATAAAAAGCGAGTAATCAAGCGGGTTTGCCGGCTTTAGCTTGTCCTTGAATACCGATACCGAATATGCAAGAATCTGAAAGGTGAAAAAGGATATTCCGATAGGAAGAATCAGGTTCAGAAATTGAATATCGGTTTTTGCAATACGGTTTAGGTTGTCTATAAAGAAATTCGTGTATTTGTAGTATAGCAAAAGACCTATATTTTCGAAAACCGAGAGAAGAAAAAAGAGCACGTGAAGCGGACGCTTATATTCAAAGCGGTACATAAAATACACGCAAGCGTAGTTGAAAATGATAGTTCCGAGGAAAATAGGGAAGAAATCAAGCTGTCCGAATGCGTAAAAGGCAAGCGACGCCAAAACAAGCCAAATCTTCGTAAGAAGTGGCTTTTTTAGAAGTCGTAAAATTGTGTATCCCCCGAAAACTATGGGGAAGAAAGCAAAAATAAATCGGTATGATGAAAATATCATATGTAAATCCTCTGAAATCAGCGCAAAACGCATAATACGGCATATTATATAAGACATATTATATCATATACTGTCGGCAAATGCAATAGTTAGCGTAATTTTCTTGCTTTTCGCACGTTAAATTGTTACCTGTCTTTCAAAAAACAGGAAGTCTTGCGTTTTGATTTTCAATTCTATTGACCTTTTTGTATTTTTGTGGTACAATAATATTTAACAAACAAGTAAAAGGACGGTATTTATGGAAGATATCAGCCTCAAAATAAAAAAGCTTCGTGAGGAGCTTCTTCATCATTCAAAGCTCTACTACGTTTACGATTCTCCCGAGATCTCGGATTATGAATACGATATGATGTACGCAGAGCTTCTTCGTCTTGAAGCCGCACATCCCGAACTTTATGACCCCGAGTCCCCAACGCAGAGAGTTGGCGGCCGTGCACTTGATAAATTTGAAAAACACACCCACACGGTGCAGATGAACTCGTTGTCCGACGTGTTTTCGTATGATGAGCTTCGCGAATTTGTTGATAGAGTATCCGGAGAATATCCGAATGCAGTCTATTCGGTAGAGCCGAAAATCGACGGTCTTTCGGTGGCACTCGTTTACGAAAACGGAGTATTTTTGCAAGGCGCGACAAGAGGGGACGGAATTATCGGTGAGGACGTTACGACAAACCTAAAGACGATTTTCTCGATTCCTATGAAGCTGAATACTACTATACCGAGCCTCACAGTTCGCGGAGAGGTCTATATGCCGCGCGAAAATTTCAACCGCATAAACGCAAAGCGTGAAGCGGAGGGACAAGCTCTTTTTGCAAATCCCCGTAATGCGGCGGCAGGCTCGCTCCGTCAGCTTGACTCGAAGATTACCGCATCTCGCGGACTTGATATTTTTGTTTTTAATATGCAGGAGGGTGAGGTCAATATTGACGGAACGAATCCCGATTCGCATTATGAGATCTTAAATTCGCTGGGAGAGCTTGGCTTTAGCGTAATTCAGAACAGAATTACAGCTAGGACGTATGACGAAATAATTTCCCATATCGAGAGGATCGGCTCTATGAGAGACAGTCTTCCGTACGATATTGACGGTGTCGTTATAAAGGTCGATTCACTCTCTTTGCGACGCATCATCGGCGAGGGAACGAATACGCCAAAGTGGGCGGTTGCCTATAAATTTCCGCCCGAGGAAAAGAAAACGAAGCTTCTTGATATCACGGTAAACGTAGGAAGAACGGGTGTTCTGACTCCCGTTGCAGAACTCTCTCCCGTATATCTTGCGGGAACGACTGTTCAAAGAGCCACGCTTCATAATCTTGATTTTATTCGCGAAAAGGGAATTATGATAGGGGATACGGTCACAGTTCACAAGGCAGGCGATATCATTCCTCAGGTCGTTATGGCTCATCCCGAGCTTCGTGACGGAAGCGAGAGAGAATTTAATATGCCGAGCGTATGTCCGTTCTGCTCCGAGCCTATTTACTATGACGAGGAAGAGGCGGCGGTTCGCTGTTTGAATAGTATGTGTCCTGCCCAGATCTCAAGAAATATAGAGCATTTTGCGTCGAAAAACGCGATGAATATTGACGGACTCGGACCTCAAATTGTGGAGCTTCTTTTGTCAGAGGGACTTATATCAAACGCGGCGGATCTGTATAGCCTTAAATTCGACGATATTGCAGCTCTTGAGAGAATGGGTGCAAAATCTGCCGAGAATTTGCTGAATGCGATTGAGGAATCGAAAAAAGCTGGTCTTGCAAGGCTTATATATGCTCTCGGAATAAGAAATATAGGCGAGGTTGCGGCGGAATCTCTTGCAGGTCGGTTCGGCACTCTTTCGGCGCTGTTTTTGGCAAGCGTGGAGGAGCTTTGTGAAATTTCCGATTTTGGTGAGATAACTGCAAGATCTGTAGTTGATTTCTTTGCACGTCCGCAGAATATAGAGCTTTGTCAGAGATTGATTTCGGCAGGTGTTAACACAGAGGCTGAAATTCGTGAAATCAAGAATACCTTTGAGGGAATGACGTTTGTATTAACGGGAACGCTTCCAACGCTTACCCGCGATGAAGCCTCCCAAATCATTAAAGATCACGGCGGAAAGGTCAGCGGATCTGTTTCTAAGAAAACAAGCATCGTTGTGGCAGGCGAGGAGGCAGGCTCAAAGCTTCAGAAGGCAAAGGAGCTTGGCGTCCGTATTATTGACGAGGCAGAGCTTTTGGCGATGACGTATGCGGAAGAATCCTCTCCCGAGGAGAATGGAGGGTAACGTGGCAAATACGACTGAAAAAAACAAAATAGTCGGTGGAGTGCTGTATCTTGTTGCAACTCCTATAGGAAATCTTTCCGACCTTTCGGAAAGAGCTGTAAAAACGCTCTCGGAGGTTGATTTTATTGCCGCTGAGGACACGAGAAATTCGGTAAGGCTTCTTACCTATCTCGATATTCACAAGCCTCTTTTGGCATACCACGAGCATAATAAAAGAGAAAAGGGAATTGAGATTATTGAGAGGATTCGCGGCGGTGAGTCGTGTGCACTCATAACCGACGCAGGTACTCCTGCGATAAGCGACCCCGGAGAAGATCTTGTTTTGCTTTGTGCCGAGCAAAACATTCCCGTAACCCTTGTTCCCGGATGCTGTGCCGCGATTATGGCACTGACTCTGTCGGCACTGCCAACGGGTCGATTTACCTTTGAGGGCTTCCTTCCGGCACAAAAAAAGGAGCGAGGGGAGGCACTCTCGGCTCTCAAATATGAAAAAAGAACTATGATCTTTCATGAAGCACCTCATAAGCTTCGCCCGACGCTTGAGAATATGAGGAGTGTGTTTGGCGACGACAGACGTATATCTCTTTGCCGTGAGCTGACAAAGCTGAATGAGGATATAATGAGAACTACACTCGCAGAGGCAGCCTCCTTTTATAAGGAAAATGAGCCGAGAGGGGAATACGTTCTTGTAGTTGAGGGAACACGGGAGAATGCACCCGACCAAAAGGACGGCTTAAACGCCTTAACATTGGAGGAGCATTACAATCATTATGTAAACCTCGGAATCGATAAAAAAGAGGCTATAAAATCTGTCGCTCGTGATAGAGGAGTGCCGAAGAACGAGATTTACCGTGAAGTAATCAATTTTGATTAGGAGGAAACTGTATGAACGCAATCCTTGTAATTCTTGCCGCAGGTATCGGATCAAGATTCGGAGGAGGTATCAAGCAGATAACCCCTGTAGGCCCCGGCGGTGAAATTATTATAGACTATTCAATACACGATGCACTTGAAGCGGGCTTCAATAAGGTGGTATTTGTAATCAGACAGGACATAGAGAAGGATTTTAAGGAAATCGTCGGAAATAGAACGGAAAAGCTGTGTAAGGTTGAATACGTTTATCAGGAAAAAGAGGATTTGCCGTACTATCCTGCTTGTGCCAAAAATCGAAAAAAGCCATGGGGAACAACTCACGCGCTTTGGGCCTGCAGAGATGCAGTAAAAGCGCCATTTCTTGTTATTAACGCCGATGACTATTACGGTAAGAGTGCTTATAAGACCGCTTATGATTTTCTTGTGAGCAATAAGGCATCGGATGAGAGGCTGTCGCTTGGTATGATTGGCTTTATCCTTGAGAACACCTTGAGTGAAAACGGCGGCGTAACGCGTGGGATATGCTTTGCCGACGATGACGGATACGTTACACGCGTTAAGGAAACCTATAACGTAATGAAAATAGGTGAGGACGCGTATGAGGTATGTGACGATGGGCAGAAAAACAAGCTTGACAAGCGTGCTGCCTGCTCTATGAATATGTGGTGTCTCACTCCCGATATATTTCCGATACTTGAGAGGGAGCTTGTTGCCTTCTTAAAGTCATTACCCGATGATGATACAAAATCAGAGCACGTGCTGCCGAGTCTTATCGGATCACTTATCGAAAAAGAAGAGGCAAGGCTCAAGCTTTTTACGTCGCTTGATAAGTGGGTCGGAGTTACTTATGCGGAGGATAAGCCTATGGTTATCGAATATTTCAAAAGGCTTACCGCTGACGGCACGTATCCCGAAAAATTATATAAATAACACCGAGGAACAAGTCCTCGGTGTGTTAAGAATATTAAGTTATTCCTTTATTGCATATAAATTTAGATCCCAGGCCGGAAGATAGGGAAGTCTTCTTAAATACAGCTTGTAATCTGGATTTATTTCGTTGATTTTTATCGGAAGAGTGAAAAGATCCTCACCTCGGTGATAGAGTGATATAAGAAGGTCGGGAGAATGCTTTGTAATTGCCTCAACCGACCCGTCAATAGCCTCTGCTTCAGCGCCCTCAACGTCGTATTTTATATAATCAACAGGGCGTCCCAGAAGGATGCTGTCAAGCCGTCTGACTTCAATTTCCTTGATTTTGCCGTCTGTCGGCTTTACGTCGGAAAAACTTGCATTTCGGTTTCCGCTGTTGCTGAAATATAGCGTTTTATCGCTTGACCAAGCACCGCAGTTATGACATTCAATACTGCATCTTTCCTCGTTCACGGCATATTCGTTAAGCTTTCTGAAATTTCTTCTGTCAGGCTCAAGAGCGTAGATCTTCGCAATATTCGGAGCCGTCGACAGAATTTCACGGATAGTGTCTCCGTTATATGCTCCAAGATCTGCATAGGTCTTATATTTACTCGGATGAATTATGCTCGAATTTATTTCATCCTTGTTACATTCGCTTGAGTTGAAATAAGAAAGCTTACCCGACAGTTTTGCACAGATCGTATCTACGTAAACCTCTCTTGAGCGTTCGTCTGCCAAAAGATTATAGACCTTTACAAATTTCTCATAATTTTCTTCACAAAACTCGTAATTGAAAAGGGTATTGCCAAACACGGGAACGTCGGGAACATACAGCTCTTGCTCTGCGGCGATCTTGTAAATATTGCAAAGAACCTCCTCAAGCGAGGATGCAAATGACAAAAGAACGATGAAATCCTGATATTTTTCTTTGATTTCACCATAAGTCAGGACTGTCTTATTATGGAATTTGTGGCCGCGTACAAATCCGTCGCTGGCAAAAAAATCGCAAATCTCAATTCCATACTCCGAACAGATGTTGATGATTTTGTCCGCGCCGTTACCCATTCCGTACATTACGATAGGCTTTTTTACATTCTTCAGATACGTCCAAAGGTCATATTTTTCGCAAAGCTCAATTTTTTTCATTTGAAATCCTTAAATTTAATATATTTTGAAAAGGGGTACAAAAAATGGACTGCATATTTTGTAAAATAATCAAGGGTGAAATTCCCTCGACAAAGGTGTTTGAGAACGAACACGTTTTTGCGTTTCGTGACATCAATCCGCAAATGCCCACCCATATTTTAATAATTCCGAAGGCTCATTTTGCATCTGCCGATGAGGTAAATGCCGAAAACAGTATTTACGTGGCTAAAATTTTCGAGGCAATTCCCGAAATTGCAAAGGCAGAGGGACTTTGCGGCGGCTACAGAATTATTACAAACTGCGGAGACGACGCGTGTCAGAGCGTCAAGCATCTGCATTTTCATCTTCTCGGCGGCACACAAATGTTGGAGAGAATGGGTTGAATTTTATAAAACAAGGCTGTTGTTTATGCAACAGCCTTATTTTGTTATGATTATTATTTTACAAATTCGTTGTAAATAGCCTCAATAGCCTTGTTAAGCTCGTTGTCGTCAACACCGAGAATGATATTAAGCTCACTTGAGCCCTGGTCGATCATACGGATATTAATGTTTGCTGCGTGAACGGCACTGAAGACTCTTGCAGCAGTTCCTTTTGATTTGATCATACCGCGACCAACTACTGCCAGAAGCGAAATGCCGTCATCAATAGTAACGGAATCAGCACCTAACACACGGTTGAGAGCCGCCAGAACCTTTTCCTGCTTTCCCTCAAGATAAGGGGTTGCAACGATAAGGCTGAGAGTGTCAATACCGGAGGGCATATGCTCAACCGAAATATCGTTGTCCTCAAGCACCTCGAGTGCTCGGCGGATAAATCCAAGCTCGGAGTTCATCTTGTCTTTCTCAATAGAAATAACCGAGAAGCCGCTCTTTCCGGCAACACCCGTAATAACCTTTTTCTTGTCGTATCCATCGGTTGTGGGAACGATCATAGTACCGTTATGCTCGGGAGCGTTTGTGTTACGGATATTTATCGGGATACCTGCAAGTCTTACGGGGAAAATCGACTCCTCGTGGAGCACCGATGCACCCATATAAGCAAGCTCACGAAGTTCTCTGTATGTAATAGTCTCAATAGAGCAGGGGTTCTCAACTATTCTCGGGTCAGCCATCATAAAGCCGGAAACGTCCGTCCAGTTTTCATAAATGTCAGCACCGCAGGCACGGGCAACGATAGAGCCCGTAATATCCGAGCCGCCGCGCGAGAAGGTCTTTATTGTTCCGTTGGGCATAACGCCGTAGAAGCCGGGAATTACGGCATTCTTATGCTTCTTGAGCTCCTCAGATAAAACCTTATTTGTAAGCTCAGCGTCAAAGGAGCCGTTTTCCTTAAAATAAATTACGTTTTCAGCGTCGATAAAATCGTAGCCGAGGTACTTTGCAAGAATAAGTCCGTTGAGATATTCACCGCGGCTTGCAGCAAAGTCTCTTCCCGACGCGTGCATCATCGCATTCTTAACGTACTCCAATTCACCGTCGATATTGAAGGCGAGACCGAGTTCTGCAATAATTCCGTTATAGCGAGCCTCTATATTTTTGAAATATTCGTCAATGCTCTCGTGAGCCTTAAGGAGCTCATAGCAGTGATAGAGCATATCTGTGACCTTGATATCTTCCTTAAATCGCTTTCCGGGAGCGGAGGGAACAACGAATCTTCTGCTCTCGTCAGCCTTAATAATACTTGCAACTTGTCTGAAATGCTCGGCGTCAGCAAGAGATGAGCCGCCAAACTTAACAACCTTTAACATAATTCTAAAACTCTCCTTAAAAATGTTACATAATATTATATTCCTTTTTCCGAGAAAAGTCAATAGCTATTCGAAAAAAAGCGGGGTTTTTGGCGAGCGAACGTCTTCTTTTACTTTTTTGAAAATATCGGTTTACAAAAAATGTATTATATGGTATAATAATATATAATTATAATTTTTTTACGAAGGAAAAGCTTTTTTATGAACGATAAAATTATAAGATTTTCCGAGGGAGATATTCTTGAACTGAAAAAGGAGCACCCCTGCGGATGTCGTCAGTTCAGGGTTATTCGTACGGGCAGTGACGTAAGAATTGTCTGCGTAAATTGTAAAAGAGATATGACTCTTGAGAGAATAAAGCTTGAAAAATCAATAAAAAAGGTAATCTTAAAGGAGTAATAGTAGTGGATAACAGCAAAAATATAGAATTTGAGGAAGAATATACGGACGAGCCTTGCGACGCTCTCGAAGAACAAGACTCTGCTAAAAAAGACGGAAAATTCATAAAAGCAGTCAAGAGGATTTTTAAGTCACCCTATCTGTATCTTGCACTCACCTTTGTAATTCCCGTTGCAATAATGTATCTCATTTATCTTTCGATGGGAATACATCCGTTTGGAGACGGATCTGTGCTTGTCCTTGACCTTAATGCACAGTACGTATATTTCTTCGAGGCTCTTCGCAATTTCGTGCGTGGAGACGCGAGCCTTCTCTATTCATTTTCGAGAGCGCTTGGCGGAGAGTTTATGGGAATTTTTGCATACTATATTGCAAGCCCGCTTTCCTATCTCGTTTGTCTGTTTCCCGTTGACAGAATGCTTGAAGCACTTCTTTGTCTTTTTCTTTTGAAAACGGGTATTTGCGGATTGACCTTCGGTTATTTTCTTCATAAAACGACGGAGAAGCTTAACCGCTGCTCAATTGTAATTTGCTCGGTTTTATACGCTCTATCCTCCTACTGCGTGGTGCAGCAGCATAACACGATGTGGATAGACTGCGTTATGTGGCTGCCGCTTATCGCTCTCGGACTTCAGCAACTTATAAAATACGGCAAGTTCAAGATGTTTACCTTTTTCTTGGCGCTTTCCGTGTTCAGTAACTTCTATATTGGATATATGGTATGTATTTTTGTTGCCGTATATTTCTTTTACTACTACTTTTCTTCATCGAATAAAGAACGCAATCCATTGGAGAAAAAGAATCATTTTCTTTTGTCGATTTCAAAAACCGTTCTCTATTCCGCACTTGCCTGCGGAATGGCGATGCTTATAATTCTGACGGCATATTACGCTTTACAGTTCGGTAAAAACACCTTTTCAAATCCCGATTTC
>JAZRJC010000036.1:0-16561 GCA_045645605.1 Eubacteriales bacterium
CACATTAGGCCTACTGCTTAATGCTGCTTGGTTCCCCACCTGACATGGTTCACAGCTCCCAATTGCGCAAGACCCGCTTATCAACACAGCAGAATCGGAGCTATCACATCACCGTAGTCCTCAAAAAAGGATTCACCCCTGCTGTAGCGGATTTCAGGTTCAGGGCTCCGCTGCTTCCCCGGCTAGTATGGCCTTATTTCACAGCTTAAAACTGCGGAAGCGTCGACAAACGCTCACATCATATATTATAACAGATATGCTCAACTTTTTCAATAGTTTTTTGAAAATTATTTTTTGCAAGTCATATTTAGTTTTTTCTCATTGACTTATCGTGCGTTTTACATTATAATATAATTGAATTATGTGATTTATGAGGAATTTGAAAATGAAAGAAGAGCTGTCAAGATTAGGTATGCTTATCGGCGCCCCTGCCATAGAAAAACTGAGGGACTGCCACGTTGCCGTTTTCGGCGTCGGAGGTGTCGGCGGTTACGTTTGCGAGGCACTTGCCCGCTGCGGTGTCGGAAAAATAACCGTTTTTGATAACGACGTTGTATCAAAATCAAATATCAACCGTCAGATTATCGCCCTGCACTCAACTGTTGGAATCAGAAAAACAGAGCTTATAAAAAAAAGAATGGAGGACATAAACCCCGACATAAAGGTTGTTGCCAACAACGTTTTTTATTCGGAGGAAAATGCCGACCAATACGATCTGCGGTCATTTGACTATATTGCAGACGCCATCGATTCCGTGCCCTCAAAAACAGAGCTTATCGCAAGGGCAAAGGAGACAGGTGTGCCTATTATTTCGTCAATGGGTACGGGAAACAAGCTTGACCCGCTGAAACTAAGGGTCAAAAATCTTTCGGAAACCGCATATTGTCCGTTAGCAAAGACTATGCGTCAAAGACTCCGCAAACGAGGAATCACAGACCTTACCGTCGTTTGCTCTGACGAGCTTCCGATAAAGCCCTCAAGAGATGATGCATCTGACAATGAAGGTAAAACAGTCCCCGGCAGCTCGGCTTTCGTGCCGCCCGTTGCAGGAATGATAATCGCCTCCGAAATTGTAAAAGAGCTTATAAAATAACAACTTAAATTTCCTTTTATATCGATAAAAACAGGCTGTCGCACAAATGCGACAGCCATTTTTATCATTAGATATCAGATTAAAGTGTGTTAGCAGAGCCGAGAACGTTCTCGATCTTATGCTTAACCATCTTCTTAACCTCTGCACGAGCAACTGTGAGATAGCCGCGGGGGTCAAAGATTGCAGGATCTTCGTTGAATACACGACGGATACCTGCTGTCATTGCAAGACGGATATCAGAGTCGATATTGATCTTACATACTGCCATCTTAGCAGCCTGACGAAGCTGTTCCTCAGGAATACCTACAGCATCGGGAAGCTTTCCACCAAGCGCGTTGATTTCAGCAACGTATTCCTGCGGAACTGATGAAGCACCGTGAAGAACGATCGGGAACTCGGGAAGTCTCTTTTCGATTCCCTCAAGGATATCAAAGCGAAGCGGAGGAGGAACGAGAATACCCTTTTCGTTTCTTGTGCACTGCTTGGGTGTGAACTTATATGCACCATGAGATGTACCGATAGAAATTGCGAGAGAGTCAACGCCTGTGCGTCCAACGAACTCCTCAACCTCCTCGGGACGTGTGTAAGATGATTCTTCTGCAACAACGTCATCCTCAACGCCTGCAAGAACGCCAAGCTCACCTTCAACAACAACGCCGTGTGCGTGTGCGTATTCAACAACCTTCTTTGTAAGAGCAATATTGTCCTCAAAAGAATGGTGAGAGCCGTCGATCATTACCGATGTGAAGCCACCGTCGATACAAGCCTTGCAGATCTCGAAGTCTGCACCGTGGTCAAGGTGAAGTGCAAGATCAACGCCGCTGTCCTTCACTGCCGCGTTTGCAAGAGCCAAAAGATACTCGTGCTTTGCATACTTGCGAGCACCGGCTGAAACCTGAAGAATAACAGGGGACTTGAGCTCTTCAGCAGCTTCTGTGATAGCCTGAATAATCTCCATATTGTTTATGTTGAATGCGCCTATAGCGTATCCGCCGGCATAAGCCTTTTTGAACATTTCCTTGGTAGTTACAAGTGCCATTTTTTTACTCCTTTATTTTTATATAATTTTTGACTTTAATATTTTAACACAAAAATTAGATAAAATCAAGGTTTTCTGCGAAATTTATGTTATTTTTTTCTCAATCCTAAAAAAATACTCTTTTTTACGTTTTTGGCTATACCACGCCGCCACTATTCGCGCCCCCGAAAGTGCCGGAGGTATCAATGCTCTCTGCTACCGCCTCCTCAGGCGCCAGACCAAAGCTTACAGAAATTGCAGCGTTCACGGCGTTCATCATATTGTCGTCAAGATGACCCATTTTCTCCTTTAATCTTCGCTTGTCAATAGTTCTGACCTGCTCAAGAAGAACGACCGAGTCCTTTGCAAGTCCGACCTTATCAGCACAAACGTCAATATGCGTCGGGAGCTTATTTTTGCCCATTCTGCTCGTTATTGCCGCGGCAATAACCGTTGGGCTGTATTTGTTTCCGACGTCATTCTGAATTATCAAAACCGGACGCAATCCCCCCTGCTCGGAGCCGACGACGGGACTCAGGTCCGCATAATAAATATCCCCTCTTTTTATGCTCATTTCAACCTCCATACAATTAACCCTTTGCTTGTAGATTTATTTTTACCCTGCGACAAAGAGATTAGTCACCAAATATGAATTTGTCCCGCGGTTTTTCATGCATACCTCTGCCGCATTATCAGAATATTTCGAAAAAAGTCATAATGTGACGAATTATGGTTGACGGGCATAAATTTTTTTAGTATAATATATGGTGAAGAGTAATGAGAGGTGGTACGTTTTGAAGATTCTGAAAAAAATACTTATACTTACTTTTGCTTTGACGATTGTGTCTGTAAATTTCAGCTCCTGCTCGGGAGAGCACGTAAATGATATTCTCGGCATAGACTCTACCGACTATGAGGCAGAGGAGATTATAGGCGACGCAAGTACAAACCTTGACGTATTATCCTCTGTAACCTCAATAATATCGGCGCTTACCATAAACTCAAATATTCTCCCCGAATTCGAGAATTCAAGCGATATTGCAAGCATCTCGTCCGACACAGTGCTCAACTACATGCTCACAACCTCTTATTCAAGGTACAATTCGGATAAAAAGCTTCTTGATAAAGCGGAGAAGGAGTATCCGAATATGAATATAACTGCCGCGATAGGAACCGATGCTCTTGAGGACGAAATGTACAGGCTTCTCGGATATAACGGAGCGATAAGACACGCGGATACCGACCGCTTCAGATACCTTTCAAAAATAAAAGCCTACATCCCTGCGGCAAATGCGGAGGCACAGGAGGCAACTCTTGATATTATTTCTCTTGTCGAAACGGAAAACACTTACAGAATGACCTTTTATTCAGTGCTTGACGGCACGCCGTCGGTACAGTATTTTGCACTTTTTATAAAAAGAGAAAACGACTCCTGCTATATAAAAGCCTTAAGAAAAGCGGCTGATGAGAAGGTAAATGTGCCGATAATAGATTCTGTTTCATAAATAAAAAAGGACTGCATCAAGTACAAAAAGCGTACCTGATACAGCCCTTTTATTTTATTTCAACACTAATTTTTTAAGTTTCAAAGCCAACCGGTATTGTTCTTCTTATAGCTTTTCAAAAGCTTATCGGCATCCGAAATGAGAGCGCCCATTTCCTTTTTGCTGTAAACGGTTGCTCCGCAGGCGTGTGCGTGTCCTCCCCCGTTGTATTTTTCCGCAAGGTCGTTAATTGCAACGAATCTGGAGCGAAGCCTTACGCGTATTTTGTCGTCCGCGTCAACAAACGCCATCCATATAAGGCTTCCTCTTATATTTTCGAGCAGCGATACCACGTTTCCCGCAGTTTCGGAGGTCAGATTGTATTTTTTCTGCGTCTTGCGGTCAATATGGAGATAAACTACGCCGTTCTCTGTGATTTTCGCCTTCTTGAATATATTCGACTGAAATCTTAAATAATCAAAATCCTCAAGGTAAAGATGAGAAAAAATATTTTCGGTATCAAGTCCGAATTCAAGAAATGACGCCGCATAACGCATAGTATCCCCCGTCGTTGAGGAAAAGCGGAAGCGTCCCGAATCGGTTACGATGCCCGTAAAAATATAGGTTGCCGCTTCCTTGTCTATTTTAAGCTCATCCGAAAAGGTATAGTAAAAATCCGCAATCATCTCGCAGGCTGACGAGCGAAAATCCTCAACCCAGGAGATATCCCCATAGGGAGCGTTGTCTATATGGTGGTCGATTTTTATGATTTTCCGGCAAAGACTATACTTTTTGTTTGAGATTCGATCGACGTTACCCGTGTCAATAACTATGCAAAGCGAATCGCGGTACACGTCGTCCGAGATCTCAACGTCCTCTCCTCCGAGAAATTCAAGATGCTTGGAATAGTCCTCGTTAATGACGAAAATCTCTTTCTCGGGATATGTCAGGCTCAAAATTCTCGCAAGTCCCTTCGTTGCACCGACAGCATCCCCGTCAGGACGGATATGCCTTGTTATCAATATTCTGTCGCTCGCCTTTATTTCGGACAGAATCTGCCGTTTAATTTCTAAATTATCAATCTTATTCATTTTCATAAGCCTTTTCTAAATACTCGATATACTCCTCAAGACACATACCAAGATCCTTCATTCTCGTTGCGTGAAATCTTCCGACGTATCTGTAATGCCAGGGCTCGAAGCTGTATCCCGTTATCTCGGTCTTATCCTCGGGATAACGGATTATAAATCCGAATTTGTGGCAGTTTTCTTTGAGCCACGCATATGCCGCTTTATTTGCAAAGGAAACGTCTGCCGAGGAAAGATTATGCATATCGCAGCAAAGACCCGTCTGATGCTCGCTCGTTCCCGGCTGTGCGGAATATGTCAGAACGATATTTCTTGCCTCTGCCTCGCTCAATGACGGATTATTCGACATTTCACGTGCAAGATAGGTGTTGAACAGTGACGTCTGCTTGTTATACGAACGGTATGCACTCGTAACCGAAACATCGGTATATCCTGCCGCCTTCAGCTCAATAAACATAGCCTCAAGTGCCTTTGCGGCGTATTCTGTCATCTGCTCCTTTGCTCTGTCCTTTCTCGTGTTCTCAACAGAGATAAGATTTTCGGGAAGATAGGTGCTGTCTATATGCTCTGTTTTGTTGACAAGAATAAGAAAAGCGTCTCTGTCAGCAGGGTTCATATATTCCTCGTATGCTGAGAGATCCTTTTGGAACGTCGGAGGAGCTATCTCTCCAAAGTCAGGGTCCTCCGTAACGCTTCCTATTGAAATAGAGCCTTTAACCTTAAAGGTGATATCGGCATAAACCGTCTTCTCGTCCGTGCTCTCGTTCGTTTCTTCTCTTGAAATCGTGTAGGTAAGCTTTTCCTCGTCCTTGCTTATCTCAATACCGAAGAAATATTCCTCAACAAAATCAGAGGGGATGAAAATATCACCATTTTCGTCCTCAATTACAGGTGCCGACATCACAACTCCGTCTCCGTTAATTACCGCCGAGCTGCTCGAAGCTGTAAATTCTACGTATTCCGTTTCATCCGCCTCATAGCGAAGGCTGTTTTTATCTCCACTGACGGTAAAGCCTAAAAACCTCGCAAGAGACGACATATTCAAATACATAGTTTTCCCGGAAACAAGAGCCGTAGCGGTTACATCCTCGTCCCCGTAAATGACCGTATATGCCTCTGGGGCTTTTTCGGGAGTTGAACGAAGAGATGTCGTAATAAAGAGCAGTCCTATAGCAAGAAGTCCCACAAGCATAGCCACAAAAATCAAGGCGTTCAGAAGAACGCTCTCTCCTCCCTGCTTTTTCTTTTTAGGAGCAGGCGTCTTCTTCGGCACCTCGTACGTGGGCCTTCTTACGTTTTGCGGGCGCTGCGCTGCCTGACCGACCTTTGGCTGTGGGCGGCCTTGCATCTGAACACCCTGCGGTCTTGCTACTCCGCCGTTTTGGGGTCTTGTGTTTATCTGACCGCTTCTGTTTGCCGCATTTTGCATAGGTGCTCTCGATTGTGGCGGAGTCTGCGGACGGCGAATCTCACCCGATGCTATATTTACGCTTTCCTGCGGAGGTCTCCTTACAAATTGCTTGTTTTCTTCGAAATCTTGCATCTTTTAATCCTTTCGTTATTTCGTTTCAATAACCATAAAATATGGTGACGTCGGCGAATTTAATATTTTGATCTGGGTTACGCAAATTTTGCGTCTGTCAAGGGTTGAAAGATATTCGGTGAGCATTTTCCCCTCAGCATCCCCCTCCTCGTGTCCGGGATAGACCGCAACGTTTAAGATTCCGTCAGGAGCAAGAAGCTCAATAGCTGCCTTCACTGCCGGCATCGTTGTCTCTCGCATTGTAGTTATTCTTTTGTTCCCTCCCGGCAAATATCCGAGATTGAACATTCCTGCCTTTATCGGCTCTTTTATATATTCAAGTGCTTTATGGTGGGAATCGCAGATAAGAGTGTAGTTTTCGGGGCAGCCTGCATTCACAAGGTTCTTGCGTGTTGATTCAACTGCAGCCTCCTGAATGTCAAAGGCGTAAACCCTGCCGCTCTCCCCTACTCTTTTTGATAAAAATTCGGTATCGTGTCCGTTTCCCATCGTGAAATCTGCCGCAGTGTCACCTTCCTTCAGATGACGGCAGATAAATTCTTTATGTAATTCAAGTAAATCAAGCATATTTTTTCCTTATTTTGTGTTTTTGTGAAGATCAGAGCCGAGAAAACGAATCGCTCGCTCAACAGCGTCCTTTGAATCGTACCAAGGCTCCTCGTCGTACCTGTAGTCAAACTTCTTGCAGAACCACGAGATGTCGTTTCTCAATTTGTCGAAATATTCAAATTCGACCTTTGACGCCGACGCTTCAAATTCCGCGAACTGCTTTTTTGAAAGCCTTTGACTTGCATATTTCATCATGCTTCTGTAGTGGGGCAGACAAAAATAGGGTTGCTCGGAAAGAAGCGGTGCAAAATGCTCCTCCTGCTCCCAAAGAAGCACGGCGGTTTCAATCATATGCTCAAAATGATAGTTTATTCTTCCGCAAACGTAGCAGGTCGCCTCAAGCTCCCCAACCCTATCAATCATTTTCTTGCCGGGAGTGCCGACAAGCTTTGAGAGTCCCTTTTGCGTTATATCCTCGCGAAGCTCATCGAGGTGGCTCTCAAGCATAAGCGCCATTCCCAATCGGTTTTTTCGCGTGAACATCATATCGTAATGAGTCTTGCAAAAGCCTTCCTTGTTGGTTTTTATTCTCGTATCGGGCTCCATCATCGAAGCTCCTAAAATCAGGTCAAGCTCGTTTTCCTCAAGTCTTCTGTAAAGCGTGCAAAAGGGACATCCGCAGGAATGCTCCTCGGCAGATTCGCGAAAAGCCTCGTTTACGGGAATAGCATAAATCTGTTCCATTCAACCTCCGTGCCGCACCCGGCGGCTTGATTAATATAAATATAAAAAAATACAAAAAATCGCTTGTAATAAACAAAAAAATGTAGTATAATATATGTATAGCAGAAAAAACGTGGCGTCCTCACCGAAATTTAGTGCACTATCTATATTATAACACCGCCACGTCACTTTCGCAAGTATTATTTTGAAATTGGAGATTATGAATATTACAGATTCCATCAAAAAAACAGAATTTCGCATCTCCGAGGGAGTTGATGGAGATATCCCCTTTGTCGTGATTTCGGGGATTGAAGAATTTGACGCGTCAAAGGTTTTTGACTGCGGTCAATGCTTCCGCTTTGACCCTTTTTCCGATACAAAGCATAGGGTCGAGATTTGCGGAGTTGCGATGGGAAAATTCTTATCCTTTGCCGAGGACGGCGGAGACCTCATCATCTATAATGCAGACAAAGCCTTTTTCGAGGACAGACTCGTTCACTATCTCGGGCTTGACCTCGATTACAAAAAGATCCGCGAGGACATAATTTCAGCAACCAACGAGCCTTACATAAAAAGCTCTGCCCTTTGCGGAAAAGGTATCCGACTCCTTCGTCAGGAAAAATGGGAAGCGCTCTGCTCCTTCATAATATCCCAAAACAACAACATTCCGCGAATTAAAAAGCTGATTTCCTCTCTTTGCGAGAGGTGCGGCGAGAAAATCGACGGCAGACATATGTTGTCTCACGGTGCAAGGGCCGAAGAATATGCCTTCCCCTCCCCCGAGGCGGTTTTATCCCTCGGTATTGACGGACTTCGGGAACTGAAGGTCGGATTCCGTTCTTCATACATTTACGATGCCGCAAAAAAGATTGTCAGTGGTGAAATTGACCTACAGGCAATTTCAAGCCTCCCGTCCGACGACTGTCTTTCCGAGCTTATGAAAATAAAAGGGGTCGGCCTGAAGGTTGCCTCGTGCACGGCACTCTTCGGAATGGCAAAATACGATGCCTTTCCTATTGACGTCTGGATAAGGCGCGTGCTTGCCGAAAAATTCTCGCCCGATTTTAATTATCGGGTATTCGGGGATTATGCGGGAATTGCACAGCAGTATATGTTCTACGCCGCAAGATTTGATACATAAATGGAGTGAATTATGGTAGAAATTACCGATGTTCTGCCAAAATCAAGGGCAGAAGCACACGGAATCATCCGTGGCGACATTCTTTTGAAAATCAACGGGCACGATATAAACGACGTTCTTGACTATCGCTTCTATCTTGCCGAAAACGAAATAAATATTACCGTCAAAAGAGATAATGAGGAAAAGAATTTTTTCATTATAAAGGGCGAGTACGAGGATATCGGTCTTGACTTCGAGCGTCCCCTGATGGACGAGAAGCATTCCTGCGAAAACAAATGCGTGTTTTGCTTTATCGACCAATTACCGAAGGGAATGCGAAAGTCACTTTACTTCAAGGACGACGATTCGAGGCTTTCCTTCCTCCACGGAAATTACATCACCCTTACAAATATCACCGATAGCGATATTGACAGAATAATCAATATGCACATCTCTCCGGTTAATATTTCGGTGCACACGACGAATCCATCACTTCGCCGTAAAATGATGCTGAACAAGCGCTCGGGCGAGGTGCTATCCTATCTTTCGAGGCTTTCCGAGGCAGGAATAAAGCTTTGTACTCAGGTGGTGCTTTGCCGAGGACTAAACGACGGAGATGAGCTTATCCGAACTATGAATGATTTGGCAAAGCTCTCACCGAGTATGCAAAGCTGCTCGATAGTTCCGGCAGGACTTACGAAATTCCGAGACGGTCTTTATCCGCTATCCCCTTATTCAAAGGAAGAATGTAAAGAAATCATCAAAACGGTTGAGTCCTTCTCCGATGAATGTATGGAGAAATACGGTTCACGGCTCTTCTTCTGTGCCGACGAGCTCTATATAAGAGCCGATCTTCCGCTTCACGACGATGAATATTACGAGGAATATTCTCAGATTGAAAACGGAGTCGGAATGATAACCTCTCTGAAAACCGAGTTTGAATTTGACTTAAAGCAAAATATAGATTTTTACCGCGAGGATTTCAATAAAAAGCACCCTCTCGGCAGAGAAATTTCAATAGCAACGGGCGTTGCCGCATACGACAGCATAAAGGAGCTTGCGGAAAAAATCGAGTCCTCTGTCAGCGGTATGAAAATCAACGTCTATAAAATTATCAATTACTTTTTTGGCGAAAGTATAACGGTATCAGGACTTTTAACGGGAAAGGATATGAGCGAGCAGCTTATAGGCAAGCCTCTTGGTGAAGCTCTTTTCATTCCCTGCAATACTCTTAAGGCAGACGAGGATATTTTCCTTGACGATATGACTCCACGTGAGCTTCAGGAAAAGCTCGGAGTCAGAGTATTACCATCGCCTGAGGGCGGTGCGGAGCTTATCTCGGCACTGCTTGACATAGAATAAGCGCTTACCCCGCAGAGCGCAGTGACTAAAAATAATCGGGGAGAAGGGACGATGTCTGCATATCGCAGACGAACAAATTATGAAAAAAATTATTGCCATCTTACTTACTCTCGCAACTCTTATTCTCTCTGTTGCTTGCTCTGGCGGTAACACTCAAAACGATCAAAGCGATTCGTTAAACGTAGAGCAAGGAAT
Source organism: Eubacteriales bacterium (assembly GCA_045645605.1). Taxonomy (GTDB): domain Bacteria; phylum Bacillota; class Clostridia; order Oscillospirales; family CAG-272; genus SIG710. The sequence goes on from JAZRJC010000036.1 coordinate 10,176, forward strand.
TATACACCCTTGCGACTATTCCTATGAGATTGCGGAAAAGACCGATATACTATACGAAACAGACGGAGCAAGAAGCTCAAAATGTCTCCGTTATCCCGTAATCAGCGGAATAGAGGACGCTCTTATTCAGGATGAAATCAATAAAACCTTTATAGAGGTTGCTGAAAATCAGTTCGTGCACCTCGTTCCCGATATCGAAATATACGAGATGGAAGGAACAATGTTCAATTATGAGGTAACAAGGGTTGAGATGACCTACCTCTCAAACACGTATGCCTCTGTAAGAAGCACAGTCAGCTTCATGTCCGCTATGGACCCCTCTCCAAAGGAAGCCGTTTATACACAAAACGTTTCTTTAATTAACGGCGATATCATCGAGGAGGACGAAATCTTCGCTGATTTCACCTCTATTGCAGGCAAGTTTATCGCAGGCGAATTCACGCAGATATACGGAGCCGAAAATCTGCTTGAAAATACCAGCTACGAGGATATGATCCTTCAGTACAACAGCGATTACGCAAGCTTCCCCGAGGTATGCTTTACATCGGACAAATTTATAATCAACATCGACCTTATAAGTGCGCTTGGCACAAGTGCGGGATTTGAAATTTCCCTCTCCGAGGTTGATGAGTTTCTTAATTTCAACCCAACAAAATAAACTAACGGAGTAGATATGTCAAAACCAATTATAGCTATTGTCGGACGACCGAACGTAGGAAAAAGCACACTTTTTAACAAGCTTATCGGTGAGCGTCGTTCGATAGTTGAGGACACCCCCGGCGTTACACGTGACCGTATTTACGGAGAGACCGAATGGTGCGGCCGTCAGCTTGTCGTGATAGACACGGGCGGTATCGAGCCGAAATCAGACGATATAATTTTAAGCCAGATGAAAACACAGGCGGAGATTGCGATAGAAACGGCGGACGTTATCGTATTCATGTGCGACGTGCGCTCGGGTCTTGTTGCAGATGACCGTGAAATTGCCGTTATGCTGAAGAAAAGCGGCAAGCCGATAATCCCTTGCGTCAACAAGTGCGATACGGTCGGAAAACCGCCCTTTGAATATTACGAATTTTACGAGCTTGGCTTTGAGGAAGAGCCTATTGCCGTATCTTCAATTCACGGAAGCGGCAGCGGAGATCTCCTTGATGCTTGTCTTAAATACCTCCCAGAGGATAATTTTGAAAATGAAGATGACGATTCGATAAAGGTTGCCGTAATAGGCAAGCCAAATGCCGGAAAATCCTCGATGATCAACAGAATCGTAGGCTCTAACCGTCTTATTGTTTCAAATATTCCCGGAACGACAAGAGATGCCGTTGACACCTTCGTTGAAAACGAACACGGCAAATTTACCTTCATTGATACCGCAGGAATCCGCCGCAAATCAAAGGTGGATGACAGAATCGAAAAATACAGCGTTCTTCGTGCAAATATGGCGGTTGAGCGTGCCGACGTTTGTCTTATTATGGTTGACGCCAAGGAAGGCGTGACCGAGCAGGACGAAAAAATTGCGGGAATCGCACACGAAGCGGGCAAGGCTTCTATTATCGTCATCAATAAATGGGATACCATTGAAAAGGACAACAGCACAGTAAACTCTTATACCAAAAAGGTTTATGACGCTCTCGCCTATATGACCTATGCACCCGTTCTTTACGTTTCGGCACTCACAGGTCAGCGTGTCCCGAATATCTTTGAGCAGATCAAATACGTCTATAATCAAACGGTTACGAGAATTTCAACCGGTATGCTCAACGACGTTCTGGCTGACGCAACTACACGTACACAGCCGCCGTCTGATAAGGGCAGACGCCTAAAGATCTATTATATGACTCAGGTGTCAGTAGCTCCTCCAACCTTTGTAATTTTCTGTAACGACGCTGAGCTTTTCCATTTTTCATATCAGCGTTATATCGAGAATTGTCTGCGTGATACGTTTGGCTTCAAGGGAACTCCCATAAGACTGATTATAAGACAAAAGGGCGACGAAGACTGATTTTCGGGCAACACGATAAAATCAAAATAATATCAAAAAGCGGATATTGATTTCTTTACAGTATCCGCTGTCCGATTTAACAGCACAAATTAAATATCGGAAACCGAAAGACACGAAAGTATGACTTTTTGAGGTGTTGACTTGCTGACGCCTCAATATTAAGGAGAATTTCAATGTTTGTAGACAACGTAAAAATCTATATAAAATCAGGCAACGGCGGACACGGTGCCGTGTCCTTCAGGCGTGAAAAATACGTAGCGCAGGGCGGACCCGACGGTGGTGACGGCGGACGCGGCGGAAATGTAGTATTCAAGGTGGACGAGGGGTCAAACACCCTTCTCGCATTCAGATACAAGAGAAAATTCGTGGCATTCAACGGAGAAAACGGCGCGGGAGCAAAGCGTCATGGTGCAAACGGTGAGGACGTTACAATCCTTGTTCCGCGCGGAACTCTTATCAAGGATGCCGAGAGCGGAAAGATCATCAAGGATATGTCGGACAACGAGCCGTATATCTGCCTTATGGGTGGACGCGGCGGCTGGGGTAACAAGCATTTTGCCACACCCACACGACAAGTTCCTATGTTTGCAAAAAATGGTCTTGAGGGTGAAGAAAAGGAAGTTATTCTTGAGCTTAAGATGATCGCAGACGTAGGTCTTATCGGATTTCCGAACGTCGGCAAATCCTCAATTCTTTCAAAAATAAGCTCTGCAAAGCCTAAAATTGCAGATTACCACTTCACTACCCTTTCCCCAAATCTCGGCGTTGTTAAAACGGGAGATGAAAGCGGATTCGTTGCGGCTGATATCCCAGGACTTATCGAGGGCGCTGCCGACGGTGTCGGACTTGGCCACGCTTTCCTTCGTCACGTTGACAGATGCCGCCTTCTTCTACACGTCGTTGACATTTCACAGCTTGAGGGAAGAGACTCAATCGAGGATATAAAGCAGATAAATTCCGAACTTCAGAAATACAGTCCCGAACTTGCGGAGCGGCCGCAGATCATCGTTGCAAACAAAACCGATATGGTGAACGAGGAATACGTTGACCTTGAGGCTTTTGAGAGGTTTGTTGACGATAACGAATGGGAAATGATCTACGTTTCAGCGGTGACAGGCGAAAATCTCAACGAGCTTATCCGCCGTGTTGACGAAAGATTGAAGCTTTTGCCTCCTACGAAGGTATATGAGAGTGAATATGAGGTTGAAACCGAGTATTCAGAGGGAGACGATGACAGAAAAACGACGATTACCCGTGAAAACAACACATTCTTTGTTGAGGGCGAGTGGCTGAAGAACCTTATGGGACAGATAAATTTCAGCGACTATGAGTCACTCAATTACTTCCAAAAGGTTCTTATCAAGGCAGGCGTTATAAAAATGCTTGAGGATAAGGGCGCGCGCGACGGCGACACCGTTTCGATTTACGATTTTGAATTTGATTTTGTAAAATAACGTTATAAATAAAAAACAGGCTGTTACTCAAACGTAACAGCCTGTTTTTTCGTTCTCCTCTCAAAAGAAGAGAGTTTATTAAAATTCAAGTGCCTTTTCGATATAAGCACGAAGCTCGCCGACAGGAATACGAACCTGCTCCATCGTGTCTCTGTCACGAACAGTTACACAGCCGTCTGTTTCAGAATCAAAGTCGTAAGTAATGCAGAAGGGTGTACCAATCTCGTCCTCGCGGCGATATCTCTTTCCGATTGAGCCTGTTTCGTCAAAGTCAACCATAAAGTACTTGGATAGCTCTGTGTAAATAGCCTCAGCGCCCTCTGAAAGCTTCTTGGAAAGCGGGAGAACCGCTGCCTTGAAGGGAGCTAATGCAGGGTGGAGACGAAGAACTGTACGAACGTCGTTCTTTTCAGCGTCAATTACTTCCTCGTCGTATGCGTCAACAAGGAACGCAAGAGCAACACGGTCAGCACCAAGTGAGGGCTCAACAACGTAAGGAACGTAATGCTCGTTAGTTTCAGGGTCAAAATACGTCAGATCCTTGCCACTGTGGTTGCCGTGCTGAGAAAGGTCGTAATCTGTACGGTCAGCAACGCCCCAAAGCTCGCCCCAACCAAACGGGAAAAGGAATTCAAAGTCTGTAGTCGCCTTTGAATAGAAGCAAAGCTCCTCGGGATCGTGGTCGCGAAGACGGAGATTCTCGTCCTTCATACCGAGATTGAGAAGGAAATTATGGCAATAGTCCTTCCAATACTTGAACCATTCAAGGTCTGTTCCCGGCTTGCAGAAGAATTCAAGCTCCATCTGCTCAAATTCACGAGTACGGAATACGAAGTTACCGGGAGTGATCTCGTTACGGAAAGACTTACCGATCTGTGCAACACCGAAGGGAAGCTTCTTTCTCGTTGAACGCTGAATACCTGCAAAGTTTACAAAAATACCCTGTGCGGTTTCGGGACGGAGATAAACAGTGTTTGAATTATCCTCGGTAACACCGATAAATGTCTTGAACATAAGATTGAATTTCTTAATGTCGGTAAAGCCCTTGCCGCCGCAATCGGGACAGCAAATATCCTTTTCCTTGATATAATTTGCCATTTCCTCGAACGTCCAACTTGCAGGATTATCGTCTGTTCCGTTCTGGAATGCGTAGTCTTCAATAAGCTTATCTGCTCTGTGTCGTGCGTGACAGCCCTTACAGTCCATAAGAGGATCAGAAAATCCGCCAACGTGACCTGAAGCAACCCAGGTTTCGGGGTTCATAATAATCGCGGAATCAAGACCTACGTTGTATTTCGATTCCTGAACGAATTTTTTCCACCAAGCCTTCTTTACGTTGTTCTTGAATTCAACGCCGAGAGGTCCGTAGTCCCAAGAATTCGCAAGGCCGCCGTAAATTTCGGAGCCCGGGAATATGATTCCTCTGTTTTTACAAAGGGCAACGATTTTGTCCATTGTCTTTTCTGAATTTTTCATAATGCATCTCCTGTTTGATTTATCGTTATATTTTATTTTCAGTTTTTTATTTGACCGTTATCTGTCGTCCTTTGATGCATAATCAAAGAAAGCGTTTAAGCACCTGTTCTTATCTGGAATAAAGCAAAGCCTGTCGTTAATTGTAGTGTAGTTTCCGACAAGCTCAACGGTTACCGAGTCATAGTTTGATTCGGAATCGTTATAGGATAGAATCGTTCTCTTCTGAGCTATCAGATCCCCTGCCGAGAAATTTGTAAAAATCATATTCTCAACAATTTCAAAAATAGCATCTGCTCTCGTTATAAAGGTAACGCTTGAAATTTTCTCCATAAGTGCTTTTGCTAATGAGATCGTGGTATCAAGTCTTGAGTTTTCCATTCCCTCATACTTGTTGAAGCGGAGAACCTGAAGTGCCTTTTCTCCGTTAAGCGTCTGCTTTCCCGCCTTTATGTTGATATGAAGCTGACCCTTGTTGTCGTCATACTTCATGTCGCAAGGAACCTTGAAATCAACTCCGTCGATAGTATCTATAATTTTAGGAAATTCGTCAAGATTTATGTACGCGTATCTGTCAATTTTAAGGCCGATAAGCTTTTCTACAGAGCGAATGAATGCCTCGTGACCGTACTGATAGTAGATGTCGCTAAGACAAACGGTCGTGTTTCCGTAAAGTTCGGGAAGAATGCTTGAATCAATCAGAGTGTTTGGCTCGATCGACGTAAAAACAAATTCCTTTGCCTTATGGCTGACTCCGACAAGAAGAATTGAATCGGCTGAGATTTCTCTGTACTCCCCGTCGGCAACGGCACCGCCGGCTTCCTTATCTCCGCCATAACCGGAAAGACCGTCTGAGGTCAACTTATCCGGATCGTAGTAATCATAAAACAAAGTAGGCGTGTAATCAAGCCCGACAAAAAGCATCGAAAAATCAAGCACCTTGCTACCGTCCCCTGAACTCAGACCGGGGAAATCGGTTTCCTCATATTCATTTTCATCGGTAACTTCCGAATTATTATTGCTTGATTTGCTCGGCAAAGCACCGAGGAGATATAGAACAAATAACGCTATTGAAAAAAACACAACGGCTGAAATCGTAAAAGCCAAAAGGAAATTTTTAATTGAAGTTTTCAATATTATCAGCCTCCTTGATACAATTCCATATTATTATATATCATTTGAGATAATAATTCAAGGGGTATGCGCGATTTTTAACAAATATTACAAAAAAACAGACTTCACAGCAGCCTTTATCGTTGCCTTGACGAAAAATATATCGCCAATAGAATTTGTGCTCACCCAACCATAAAACACGCAGAAATTAGATTTCTATATCTCTAAAAATTAGATTAAAGACTAACAATATGCAATATGTCTAATGTTTTTACTTCAAAATCATCTAATCTAATTAGTTATTTTCATAATTATCTTGCATAAAAAACACTTTTATTAGGCCG
>JAZRJC010000037.1:0-6437 GCA_045645605.1 Eubacteriales bacterium
CAAAGGTGTAAGTGCAGTAATGTATTTAGCTGATTGATACTAATAGCCCGAGGGCTTGAACTACTTTTGTTTTCAAGCTTGATTATTTGAGTTTCTTTTACTCTAACACTTTACTTTATTCGGTTTTCAATGGATATGATGTAACAAGCATATCCCGCACCTCAGGAATGCACGTTTTTCGCACCTTTAGCTCAGTTGGTAGAGCAACTGACTCTTAATCAGTGGGTCCCGGGTTCGAATCCCTGAAGGTGCACCAAAATCCCGAGTGACAAAAGAGAAGTTGCAGTTGCAAGACGCAACTGACTCTTAATCATGTGGGTACGCGATTGCATCGCAGGGTTGAATCCCTGAAGGTGCACCAGTCCCGAAAGGGAAAAGTCAGTGTTTTTATTGCAGAGGGTCCACCTGTTCCCATTCCGAACACAGAAGTTAAGCTCTGCTATGCCGAAAATACTTGTCGGGCGACCGGCCGGGAAGATAGGTCAATGCTGACACAACAGTCGGTTATTTTAACGCAGAGGGTCCACCTGTTCCCATTCCGAACACAGAAGTTAAGCTCTGCAGTGCCGAAAATACTCGTCGGGCGACCGGCCGGGAAAATAGGTCATTGCCGACACAATTTATAAAAATCCGATTTTATGAAAATAAAGTCGGATTTTTTCTTTTTATCTTTCCTACCTATTGACTTTTTTTAGTAATTATGGTATCATTAGTATGCTTAATGTGAAGTGCTGTTTTCAAGTTATGCAAGCCGCATCGCTTCACGCTCGCAACACTTCTGCGGCGAGGAAAGAAAGGAAACAAAGTTATGCTGAACGAATATGTGAAAGCTATTGAAGCCATACTTGACGAGGATCAAAAAGATATGCTGAAAAGGGTCTATGCACCGACAGTTGTTGCTGTTCCGCTTACTGACGCATATTGCGCTACCTGCGTTTTGCCGACAGGTGAAATTCGCAGCTACGGATTTATGGACGGAACGTATAACGGGGATTACTGCGGAAACAAATACGGGTATTTATCGTCAGTTGACGGTGGAATCTCCTGGACAAAGCATTATGCCAAGGGAGAGATGGGCCCCTGCGCTTATATATACGAAAAAGACCTTTATATAAAAACCAAAACTATCTTCGGCGGAGAGGACGAGGGCTTTTATATTTATTTGTCGAACGTCGGGGCTGATGATCCCTCGCCCAGAGTTATCAAGGTTTCCGATCTCGCTTATCATACTATGTTTCTACCTCAAAAATCCGAATATACGGACAGAATATGGATCACAACACAGCGTCTTGGTGAGGATTGCGTAGTGGCAGCGTACATCTATTCGGACGACTTTGGCGAAAATTGGAATATTGTTGAATTTGAAGTTCCGAGAACGTTTGAGCGTGTTTACCCGCATAAAGGAGACCGTTGGCACGTTTTCCACGGCGTTGAGCCTTATGCAGTTGAGCTTTCCGAAGGGAAAATGATGATGCTGATACGTTCCTATACCGATAATTTCCAGCAGTGCTTCTCATATGACGGTGGAGTAACCTGGACAACGCCTGAAAAGTCGGTTTTCCACGGAACTAATACTACTCCATTTTTCCTCAAGATGTCGGACGGAAAAATTATCACTTTCTGGAACAATACACAGCCTATGCCTGAAATGCGTCAGGACAAAATGACTCCTCCGTGGGACACCAATGGAGAGTGGGAGGACGTATTTACAAACCGTGACGTTTGTCATGTTGCTATTTCCGACGACTGCGGAGAGAGTTGGGTAGGCTTCCGTGAGCTTTATAGAAATTCGATAAGAAACAACTCTGACTACAGACGCTATAGTGATACTCCGGTTCAATCGGATAAAAGTGTTCATCAGTTCCAGGCGTTTGAATTGCCCTTTGGTAAGGTTTTGGTACACCTGGGACAGAATTCGGCAGCGCGCAGAATGGTTATTTTTGACAGAGAATGGCTTTATGAAAATAGTTCCAAGGAAGACTTCAGCTTGGGTCTTGGCAACGTTTCAACCCACGTTTATCTGAAGAGTATTTCGGGATGCAAGCCCGGTGTCAACGGACACTGCTGCTGGAACAGAACGAACGGTGCGGTTATGATGCCCGATCCTGACGGTGGCTTTGAAGAGTTCTTGCTCATCTCAAAGCATCATGATGATCGTCTTTTGAGTGACGTACAGGGCGTTGTATGGAACTTCCCGACAAGTAAGACGGGTACCGTTATGGCAGAGCTTCGTCTTGTTGAAAAGCGTATAAGAATTTCGCTCACAGACAGATGGTTTAACCCCTGCGATGAATATTGCGGAGAATTAGCTCAGGCTTCCTTTGAGATTGATACGAATGACGTTGAGCCTGACGTATTTACGAAGGTTTATATCTCTTATGATACAGAGAAGCGATTTGTACAGGTTCGTGATGACGAGCGCGTATATTTCAACGTTAAAATGAAGGATGAAGCTCCCGTCGGCTTCTCATATATCATTATTCAGTGTGCAACTGACGGCGAGAGCAAGGGGGCATATCTGAAAAAGTTTGAAAAAACTAATGAGGTAAAGGAATAATGTCATTCTAACGTTATTGTGGCTATAAAGTATGGAAAAAATTAAAATGATGAATGCATCGCTTACAGACAGCTGTCATTTGACCTCCGAATCGCAGGAGATTTTGGGAAGAAACGCCGCTGAATCCATGTATCGTTTGTGCTTTGATCCTTATTCTATGACATCGACGTTAGCTCCGCAATTGGATACTATCTATTCAATACCTGAGGCTAATGATTTCGGAAGCACTTTGGCTGTTAAGTATAAGAACCTCAACGGCAGGCTTGTAAGTGAAGGACGTGCATGGGGATATGCCTTGTCTACCACTACGGACAGCATTGACAAACGTAACGTATTCCGAGTAGATCTTCATAATGATACTGCTTATGTCAGATATCAGTTCCTTGAAGAGGTAGATATTAAGAGTATGTATTTGTCTTATATGTTTGGAAATATCTCGTATGCCAATATTACCGACGAGAGCGGGCGTCCGATTCCCGCGATGGGCCCGATTCCTCTGAAGGAATATCTTAAATAATACCAATCATTATGAAAACAACATAAAAAAGGAGAAATAATTATGAGTATCAAAAAGTATGAAGGAATATTTCCTGCCTTTTACGCTTGCTATGATGAAAAGGGGGAAATTTGTACTGAGACTATCGCAAAATATACCGAATGGCTTATTGAAAAGGGAGTTAACGGTGTTTATGTCGGTGGTTCTTCCGGAGAATGTATTTATCAGAGCGTTGCTGAGAGAAAGCTGGTTCTTGAGTCTGTTATGAAGGCGTCTCGCGGTCGCTTGACTGTTATCGCACACGTTGCTTGTAACAACACAAAGGACAGTATGGAGCTTGCTGCTCACGCAGAGTCTGTGGGTGCTGATGCAATTGCTGCAATTCCTCCAATTTATTTTAAGCTGCCTCCCTATGCTATTGCTAAATATTGGAATGACATTTCTTCTGCAGCTCCTAACACAGATTTTATTATTTATAATATTCCTCAGCTTGCAGGAGTTGCACTTACTGTTCCGCTTCTCCGGGAAATGCTTAAAAATCCAAGAGTTATAGGTGTTAAAAACAGTTCAATGCCGACACAGGATATCCAGCAGTTCAAGGACGAGGGAACTCGTGGCGGACGAGAATTCGTTGTGTTTAACGGTCCTGACGAGCAGGTTATCAGCGGACGTATTATTGGTGCTGATGCGGCAATCGGCGGAACACATTCCGTTATGCCCGAATTGTTTGTAAAGTTAAATCAGTTGTTCGATGCGGGTGATCTGGTTACCGCAAAAGAGCTTCAATATGATATCAATAATATCATATACACTCTTGTGACAGGCAAGGGCTGCTTGTACGCTTTGATTAAGGAGATTCTGAAAAAGAGAGCCGGAATTGATATGCATGGTGTGCGCGAGCCTTTATATCCTATTGTTGATGAGGATTTTGAAATTGTAGATAAAGCATCTGCTATGATTGATGCGGCAATAGAAAAATACTTATAAGTCTGGAGATAATTAAGATGAAGAAGCACATTTTATGTTTCGGAGATTCAAATACACACGGATACTGCGCAATTCCTACCGAATCTGAGGACGGAGGTACTCGTTTCACAGAGAACGAGCGTTGGACGTGCCTTTTGGGGAAATTGCTCGGAGATGATTATCTCGTAATTGAGGAAGGACTCAGCGGACGTACGACGGTATTTGAGGACCCGCTTCACGAGGGCTTATCAGGACTTTCTGTTATTTATCCCTGTATGATGAGTCACGAGCCTCTTGATATGCTTATCATTATGCTTGGTACGAACGATACGAAGGAGCGCTTCAATGCAAATCCTGCTTGTATCGCTGCAGGAATGAAGCGTTTGGTGGAAAAGGCAAAAACGGTGAATGTATGGAAGGATGGAAAGCCTAATATTTTGATCGTGGCACCGCCTCATATCCTGTCTCACTTTTATGATGCGAATATGGGCGAGGGTTGCGTTGAAAAATCCTGCAAGACAGCAGAATTTTATGAGGCCGTTGCAAAAGAGTGCGGCTGTGCATTTCTTGATGCCGAGGGCGTTGCCGAATTTAACCAAAAGGACTGTATGCATTTGACTAAAAAGGGTCATGCAGCTCTTGCGGTAAAATTAAAGGATATCGTTATAAGTCTTACATAAAAAATGAAGAACGGTAATCTCGATTTGAGATTACCGTTCTTATTGTTTGTATATCAAAATTGCTCAATATATTCCTTACCGCGAAGGAAAAATCCACCGTTCTTGATTCCTTTCGACGCGGCAAGCTCTGTCGCTATATCAAAATTTGACACGATACCGTCAGCTTTATGAGAATCGCTGTTGATCACAACGCTTGCTCCCGAATTTTTGATTATGGAAAGCACGTCGGCTGACGGATAAGGCCTTGTTCGATGTCCTCTTGCTATCGCGCCCGTGTTGATTTCAAATGCAATTTTGCCGTTTGCCTTGATTATATCGGAAACGGCATTTTTTACGGACGAGAGATATTGATCTGAATCTGAAGGAAGTGTGACTCCGCGTTCGCAGAATTTTGTGATAATATCAATATGACCTACAATATCAGCACCTGTCTTTTCGCAAATACCCGAAAGCTTTTCGTAATATGCCTTTGCGTAAAGGAGGGGATCACCGCCAAATGCGTTGTTTATGCAGCGCATAGTTTCCGCAGGCGAATAATCGAGCATATAAAGTTCGCCGCTAACTGTAAGGTAGTGAACAGAGCCGATTATATAGTCGTATTCATCACGCAAAAAATCGGTGTCATAATCCGCCTCGATTCCGCACAAAATACGAATTTTATCTGCGTATTTTTCCCGAAGCCTTTTAATTTCGGCAATATATTCCCGCTCAAGCCCAAGCTTCATACCGCCCGATGGATCGAGCGGAGTCTCCGAATGCTCGGAAAATCCTATGACCCTCAAGCCCTTATCAATAGCGGAGAGAACCATTTCCTCAGGTGTGTTTTTTCCGTCGGCAAAGGTGGTGTGGATATGAAAATCAGAGCGTATCACTTTGTCATTTTCTCCTGCTTGACCTTTTTATCAATTACGTGACGTGAGGCAAGCTCGCGGTGGATATCCTCAAGGGAGATTCCCATTTCAATCATCATAACCATAATGTGATATGCAAGGTCGGCAACCTCGTAGATAGTTTCCTTCTTGTCATCAGCCTTGCCCGCGATAATTACCTCGGTACACTCCTCGCCAACCTTTTTGAGAATCTTGTCAATTCCCTTTTCAAAAAGATAGGTAGTGTATGAGCCTTCCTTTTTCTCGGTTTTTCTTCCCTTGATAAGCTCCATTAAGCCTTCGTATGAGAACTCGTGAAGCTCATCACTCTCGTAAAGAGTATTTGTGAAGCAGGAATCGCTACCCGTGTGGCAGGCAGGTCCGTCCTTTTCAACCATAACAACGAGAGCGTCGTTATCGCAGTCGGAGGTGATCGAGACGATATGCTGATAATTTCCGCTTGTCTCCCCCTTCAGCCAAAGCTCCTGTCTTGAACGGCTATAGAAGCAGGTAAGCCCCTTTTTCATTGATATTTCAAGGCTTTCACGGCTCATATAAGCCAATGTCAGTACCTTTTTTGTGATTGCATCAACTACGATTGCGGGAATCAGGCCGCGTTCGTCAAATTTTAAGCTGTTAATATCCATATTTTTTCTCCCATTATAATCTGACCGTGATATTTTCACGGCGAAGCTCTTCCTTGAGGTCACTTATCTTGATTTCACCAAAGTGGAAAACCGATGCGGCAAGACCTGCATCCATATCGGGAATTTTCTTGAAAAGCTCCACGAAGTCGCCGATTGAACCTGCTCCGCCCGATGCTATCACGGGAACTCTTACAACGTCCCTGACTGCCTTTAGCATTTCAA
>JAZRJC010000038.1:0-8564 GCA_045645605.1 Eubacteriales bacterium
TACAGGTAGTTTCTTGGTACGATAACGAGAACTCCTACACATCTCAGATGGTTCGTACAATCAAGTACTTCGCTGAGCTTTAATTCTCAATCAGATAAAAAACACGGGGTGAGTCGATATGACTCACCCCATTTTTTATTGAATTAAAAAAGAAAACCCCGCCGAGCCGTGTAAATGGGAGTTGTAAAACCCTGCATGTGCAAGGCGGTACTCTCTCCGCTACTTTTACTGCTTCCAACGTCCGAACAAAAGCCGAGACAAGTCAATCGAAATCAAATGTCGGGAGGCCTGCAATCCGTATCGGAAGTTTATCCGAGTTCCTTTTAATTAGTGTGGTTCTCAAACCCATCTATCACGTACTAAGCAGGAAATTGATTAATCCTTTGTTTTCTTTTCGATAATATTGTTCTCAAATAATCAAAGGCTATCCCTGATCATTTTTTCCAATACCACCTTTAATTTGTTAGGTCGGGCGAAATTTTGCTTTTGCTCAGAAAAAGCAAAAAACGTCAATATTAGTCATAATCAACCTGACCAAAGAAAGCGTCGTCAAAGTAATCGGCAACGCGGTCAAATTCCTCGTCATCCTCAATAGACGTCAAAATATCACTGCCGTCCTCATCCTTCACAAGCTGAAGAATGTCGTATTCTATCGCAGTGTCCTTCTTGTCGGCAGCGTCAGGCTCATAAGGAGTTATTGCTCTGTAAAGCTTACCCTCAAATTCAAATGAAGCCAAAAGCTCAACCTCAAATTCGTTACCGTCATCATCGGTAAGCGTGTAAATTTCCGCACCCTCCTCGGGCAGAATGTCCTTGTTCATATCTTCCATAGTTGTTCTCCTAATCCTTAAATAATATTTGTCTGTACATATATTGTATTACAAACTCGTAAAATTGTCAACTGTTTTTGCGTCAAAAGCCTTTACCTATATTTTCCTTTGGAAAATCGAGAACGGCTGACAAAATATAATTACTCACAAACATTCCCTTTGTTGAGAATTTATAAACGTCTCCCTTTTTTATAACGAACCCGTCGGGAACGTATTCGTCAAGATACTTCCCGTAAGAAGAGGCAAACGACGCTCCGAAGCGGCGCTCAAACTCCTTTGAGTCAACGCCCTCCTCAAGCCGCATACGAAGCATAACGTATTCGTTCATGCTCTCCCGTCTGTCAATATATCTGCTTTCCGCAATAATATTAATGCCCGATTCAAGAACCTGAATACCGTCAACGAAATCGGTCGCATTCTTAATGATTGAATATCTTTCACCGCAAAAATACGAGTGTGCGGCAGCTCCAAAGCCTAAATAATCTGCGCCTGTCCAATATTTGAGGTTGTGCCTTGACTCATACCCCTCTTTTGCGAAATTGCTCATCTCGTATCTGCCGTATCCCGAAGCCTTAAGCAGCTTCACTCCGTCCTCATACATATTATATTCGGTATCCTCATCGGGTAGAACAAGAGAGTCTCTTGTCTCGCCAAAGGGCGTTCCTTCCTCGATTTTCAAATTGTAAATCGAAATATGCTCGGGAGAAAGCTCGGTTACGTACCTTATCGTATTCATAAAGGATTCGTAGGTCTGATTCGGTATTCCGTACATCAGATCCACGCTGATGTTCTTAAAACCCGCATCTCTCGCGTCCTCAAAGGTCTCGGCAAAGTCCTTTTGCGTGTGTATTCTTCCGAGAGCGCGAAGCTCGCCGTCGTCAGCACTCTGAAAGCCTATGCTCAATCTGTTGACTCCCGCACGACGAATCGCCCTCAAATATCTTTTGTTCACCGTTGCAGGATTTGCCTCTATCGTAATCTCCGCGTTTTTATCAACCCTGAAATTCACACGCACAGAATCAAGCAAGCGTCGGATAAGCTTCGGGGGCAAAAGGCTCGGAGTTCCTCCGCCAATGTAAACGGTATCAACCACGTATCCGCGGCAGTTGTCCGAAATGTCCTCCATCTGAAGCATCAGAGCAGAGACGTAGCTTTCGATAAAATCAGCGTCGTCAGAACGGAAGGAATAAAAATCACAATATAAGCATTTGCTATGACAAAAGGGTATATGCAGATATATACCAAGCGGTTTTTTATCTTTTTTCATACTTTATATTTTATAACCTCCCAAATAAGACTCGCTTAATCACTCTCGTCGAGCTTAAGCACCGCCATACACGCCTCAGGCGACACCTGTACCGAGCCTAACTGACGCATCTTCTTTTTACCCTCTTTTTGCTTTTCAAGAAGCTTCTTCTTTCTTGTGATATCACCGCCGTAGCACTTTGCCAGAACGTCCTTGCGAAGTGCCTTAACTGTTTCTCTTGCAATGATTTTCGAGCCTATTGCCGCCTGAATAGGAATCTCAAAAAGCTGTCTCGGAATGTTCTCCTTCAGCTTTTCGGCAATTCTTCTCGCTCTCGCATACGCCTTCTCCTCGTGAACTATAAAGGAAAGAGCGTCAACAGTCTCTCCGTTAAGAAGGAAGTCAAGCTTAACAAGCTTGCTCGGGCAATATTCGGACAGCTCGTAGTCAAGCGAAGCGTATCCTCTCGAACGGCTCTTGAGAGCATCGAAAAAGTCGTAAATAATTTCGTTAAGCGGCAGGTCATAGTGAAGCTCAACGCGCTCCGTATCGATATACTTCATATCAATAAACACGCCTCGCTTGTCCTGACACAGCTCCATAATTCCGCCAACGAATTCGGTAGGGGTGATAATATTCGCCTTAACCATAGGCTCGTATGCAACCTCAATCTCATCTGCAGTCGGGAAATTCGAGGGGTTGTCTATCTTTACCTTCTCGCCTCCGCGTCTTTCAATTTCATAAATAACGCTCGGCGCGGTTGTAATAAGGTCAAGATTGAACTCTCTCTCAAGTCTTTCCTCGATAATCTCCATATGAAGAAGTCCGAGGAAACCGCATCTGAAGCCAAAGCCGAGAGCTACCGACGTCTCAGGCTCAAAGGTGAGCGCCGCGTCATTCAGCTGCAGCTTTTCAAGTGCGTCACGAAGATCGCCGTATCTTGCACCGTCTGCCGGATAGATGCCCGAATAAACCATAGACTGAACCGACTTGAAGCCGGGACAAGGCTCGCTTGCAGGGTTATTAACAAGAGTTACCGTATCACCAACGCGGGTATCTCCGATAAATTTAATGCTCGCGGTAATATATCCAACCATTCCGGCTGACAGCTCGTCACATTTTTTAAGGCCGAACGGCTCCATCGTACCGACGTCAACAACGTCAAACTCGGCACCGCTGCTCATAAGCTTGATTCTGTCCCCCGAGTGAAGCTTGCCGTCGATTACGCGAACATAAACCACAACTCCGAGATAGCTGTCATAATAGGAGTCGAAAATAAGACACTTGAGAGGTGCGTCCTCATCCCCCTTGGGGGAGGGAATATCGCTGATAATTTTATCAAGCACCGTGTCGATATTAAGACCCGTTTTTGCGGAAACCGCAGGACAGCCATCTGCCGGAATTCCGATAACGTCCTCAATCTCTCCTCTGACCTTCTCGACGTCAGCTGACGGAAGGTCTATTTTGTTGATTACGGGAAGAATTTCAAGGTCAGCGTCAACCGCAAGATATGCGTTCGCCAGCGTCTGTGCCTCAATGCCCTGAGTTGCATCAACCACAAGAAGTGCTCCGTCGCAGGCGTTGAGCGAGCGCGAAACCTCGTAATTAAAGTCAACGTGGCCGGGAGTGTCAATGAGATTAAGAACGTATTCCTCACCGTTGGGAGCCGTGTAGTCAAGCTTTACCGCACGGGATTTAATCGTAATTCCCCTCTCCTTTTCAAGCTCCATATTGTCAAGCACCTGCTCCTCCATCTCGCGGTGTGAGAGCGTGTTCGTGTACTCAAGAATACGGTCTGCCAAGGTGGACTTACCGTGGTCAATATGCGCAATTATCGAAAAATTGCGAATATGCTTTTGCTTTTCACTTTGCATTTATTCCTCCGTTTGCCGAAAAACCGGCTCAAATGTTTCAAATAAGTGTTATCCTTTATATTATATTACATTTTCTCAATTATTACAATAGCCAATTTTCATTCTTTGACAATTTCTCTTCATTTTCCCGAAAAATAAAAAGGAAAAGGCGCATTATCACAAGCATAAAAGCCTGAATATTTGCGCCATCCGAAAAATATACTGTTTTTGATATGAATAAAATCAGAACTGGGACTTGATTTTTGCAAGGCAGATGTGACAAACCCTTTTGCCCTCGAAAAATACGACCTCGTCGGCATCTCCGCAAAAAATACAAGCAGGATGATATTTTCTCAAAACGATACTGTCGTCATCAGTAAAGATTTCAATAGAGTCCTTGATGTTAATATCCAGCACCCTTCTGATTTCCATAGGAAGAACGATTCTTCCAAGCTCATCAACCTTTCGAACAATTCCCGTAGATTTCATAGAAAACACTCTCCTTTTTATTATTTGAAATTAATTGTAAAATTTACATAAATTACCATATAAACGTATTATATAACAGCTTTCGTGTTTTGTCAATAGCTTTTTACAAAAAAATATAGAAAAATATGGAAATTTTATATATTCACCACAGTATGATTTTTTTCGACTTTTTTCGTCAAAGGGAGCAAAAATGATAGGCAAGCTTTTTGGTATAATTTGCATAATTTCTTTAATTTTCGGTGTATTTTGCGGAAATATAGAAAACATGGGAATGGCTGTTCTTGACGGGGCGGCATCTGCCGTAAATTTAACCTTTTCGCTTTTGGGAATCATGTGTCTTTGGAGCGGAATTTTAGAAGTGCTGCGTGAATACGGCGCGATTTCATTTGTCACAAGACTGATTTCGCCCCTTCTCCGCCTCTTTTTTCCCGACACCTTTAAGGAGGGGCGCGACGGCGGCTGCGAGGAGCTTACCGCCGCCATCAGTGCAAACCTTTTGGGAATAGGAAACGCGGCAACGCCACTTGCAATTTCAGCGCTCAAAAAAATGAAGGAAAATCATATAAGGAAAGGAGGCTCACCCGATACTGCCTCCCCCGATATGATTACTCTCTCGGTGCTTAACACCGCCTCGGCAAATCTTATGCCGACGGCAATTGTGGCACTCCTCCGAGGGAGTGGCGCTCAAAATCCTCTGCGCGTGATTTTGCCGATTCAAATAACCTCCTCCGTATGTGCACTCTTTGCCCTAATGCTCGCAAGAGCCCTCGGGAGCATCAGCGGGGAAAGAAGGCAAAAATGAAAATACTCGAAAGCATAACTACGATATCTCTTCCCTTAATTATCGGTGTTATTGCCCTCCTCCTTCTCCTTGGCAAGAGGGCGGGCTTCGACGCCTTTACTGCAGGTGCGAGACAAGGACTCTCGACCTCTGTTTCTCTTCTCCCCTCCCTTACGCTCATTCTCGTCGGCATAAAAATGCTTGAAGCCTCGGGAGCGCTCGGGATAATCTCAAAAATAGCGTCTCCCATATCGGATAAGCTCGGAATCCCGAGTGAGCTTTTACCTCTCTTATTAACGCGCCCATTTTCGGGAAGCGGCTCAAACGCAGTTTTTGCCTCACTCTGCGAAAGCCTTGGCGGTGACAGCTTCCCCGTATTTTGTGCCGCGGTAATTATGGGAAGCTCTGACACGATGGTGTATATTCTCGGTGTCTATTTTTCCTCGGTCGGTGTTTCAAAAACCAAATACGCCTTTCCCTGCGCCGTTCTTGTTATGCTCTTGTGCATATTTGTCTCCACCTTTATTTCGCGTCTTTTTTGGAAATAAAGAGTATGACTGCATAAATCAATCGACCTCTGTGCAATAATCATTTTAACAGTTGGCAGAGAAAGGAAAATCAAAATGCTCAAAGGATGTCAGAAGCAGATCGTTGTGCTTCGCGGAACAGCAAGTGAGGTGTTTGACGAGGCATATTTCATATTGAAAAACAAAGCGTTGCTGAAAAATATAGGGGATACCGCACTCCTTCTTGAAGCAAATAAGATTCTTGAGGAAAACAGACAGTCACCTCAGCAAAGCAAAAGAAAGCAGCCGCAAAGCAAAAAACTCAGTGGCATATACTTCCTCTTGGGGCTCCTTCTTGGCATTGTCCTCTCGCTTATATCTTTTTTGCTGCTTTCATCTTAATCTTGACAAGCAAAGGGCTTTATGGTATAATATAATCAGTATATTGCGTTGCTGTGTCAGGAGCACAGTTAAAATCAAATAACAGCGGCTTTCGGTAAGATTTGCGTGGACGTGAGGTCAAATCAGAACGAGGGCAGCTTTCTTGCGTTTATTTTTTTGCACTTATACTTAATACAATCTATATCCATATTTATGGTAGAAAGGAATTTTATGACAAAAAAGCCAAACGGCAAAATAAGAGTTATACCTCTCGGCGGTTTGAATGAGATCGGAAAAAATCTGACCGTCATCGAATATGAGGACGACATAATTATCGTTGACTGTGGACTGGGCTTTCCCGATGAGGATATGCTCGGCGTTGACCTCGTTATCCCCGATATGACTTATCTCGAAAAAAATCAGCACAGAATAAAGGGCGTTTTCTTGACGCACGGACACGAGGACCATATCGGTGCTATCCCCTATCTTTTAAGGGTGATAAATCCCCCGATCTACGGAACCAAGCTTACGCTCGGTATCATTAAATATAAGCTTGAGGAATTCAGGCTTCAGTGGGAGCCGAAGCTTCATTGTGTCGAAGCGGGAAGCACTATCCGCGCAGGTGAGATGAGCGTTGAATTTATCCACGTAAACCACTCAATAGCAGACGCTTGTGCCCTCGCAATTTACACTCCGATAGGAACTATCGTTCACACGGGCGACTTCAAGCTTGACCTGACTCCAATCGACGGCGAGATGATGAATATAACCCGTCTCGGCGAGATAGGAAAAAAAGGCGTTCTTCTGCTTATGTGCGAGTCAACAAACGCAGAGAGACAGGGCTCGACCCCCTCCGAGAAAAAGGTCGGCAAGTCACTTGAGTACATTTTCAAAACAAACGAGGACAAGCGAATCGTTATAGCAACCTTCTCCTCAAACGTTCACCGCGTTCAGCAGATTATAGACATCAGCGCAAAGCACGGCCGCAAGGTTGCAATAACGGGCAGAAGTATGCTTAATATCGTAGGGGCGGCTGTTGAGCTTGGTTATATGACAGTCCCCAAGGGCGTTCTCGTTGACATTTCCGAAATCAAGCGCTATAAGCCCGAGACCCTCACGCTTATCACGACGGGAAGCCAGGGCGAGCCTATGTCGGCTCTTTACAGAATGGCGTTCTCGGATCACGACAAGGTCAAGCTCGGAGACCGCGACCTCGTGGTTCTTTCGTCAAGCGCTATCCCCGGAAATGAAAAGCTTGTCGGCAGAATTATCAATGAGCTGACAAAAAACAACGTCAGCGTTCTTCACGATGCCGTCGTTGAGGTCCACGTTTCGGGACACGCCTGCCAGGACGAGCTGAAGCTTATGCAGGCGCTTATAAAGCCTAAATATTTTATGCCTATTCACGGTGAATACCGCCACATGAGCGCAAATCGTGCTCTGGCGGAGGAGATGGGTATTCCACAAAGCAGAATATTCATATCCGATATCGGAAAAATACTCGAGATTGACAAAAAGGGCGCGCGTTTTGGTGGCACCGTTCCTGCGGGCAACGTGCTTGTTGACGGTCTTGGCGTGGGAGATGTCGGAAACATAGTCCTAAGAGACAGAAGACATCTTGCGCAGGACGGTCTTATCGTTGTCGTTGCCTCTGTTGACGCCGAGGACAGACTCCTCATCTCAGGCCCGGATATCGTTTCAAGAGGCTTCGTTTACGTAAGAGAATCCGAGGAGCTTATGGACGCAGCAAAGAGCATCGCTATGAATACTATCATTGATTGTCTTGACAACTGCGACGTTTACGATCGTATGCAGCTGAAAACAAGAGTCAAGGACGAATTATCCAAATTCCTCTATTCAAAAACAAAGAGAAAGCCTATGGTTTTGCCCGTAATAATGAATATTTAATATTTTTTAGTCATTTTACGGATATTTTTTGCTATTGTTCACAGAAAATTCACACAGTGTGCGAATAAATTTGATATAATATGTATGTTTCAAATTTGCCTTATAGGTACTTTTACAAAAAAATAAGTTAAGGTGGTATTATTACAATGGGAAAAGGTCAAAGAAGCAGAATTTTAAGAGAGCATACAAAGTTCGACAATCCTACAAAGCATATTACCGAAAAAAAGGATAAATCCCTCTGGATTTATTCTATAGCAACAACGCTCGTTGTTGTTTTGGTAGTTGGTATTTTAGCATTCAATCTTTTGGTAACTAACGGTGTTCTTCTTCGTTCAAAAACTGTTGCTGAAACAGAAAACTTCAAGGTAACCGGAACGATGATGCAGTATGCAACGATGAGCACTTACCAAAATTACGTTTATATGTATCAGCAGAACGGTCTTTCCGATTATCTCGGCTTTGACACGTCAAAGCCCCTTTCAGGACAGCTCCAGGCAGGCGATACAGAGAAGACCTGGCTCGATTACTTCAAGGAGTCAGCACTGACAGAGGTTAAGCAGATGCTCGTTT
>JAZRJC010000039.1:0-2574 GCA_045645605.1 Eubacteriales bacterium
AAGCGTTCAGACCCCGAAAACAATATCGTATTTACATATCAAGGTGACGGTGACCTGGCATCAATCGGTATGGCAGAAACAGTTCACGCCGCCGCAAGAAATGAAAACATCACGATTATCTTTATTAACAACGCAATCTACGGTATGACAGGCGGTCAGATGGCACCGACATCTCTTCCCGGTCAGGTAACACAGACGTCCCCTTACGGACGTGACACAAACGCTTGCGGTTTTCCGATAAAGGTTTGCGAAATGCTCTCACAGCTTGACGGTGCAGAATACCTTGAGAGAGTTGCGGTTAATAACGTAAAGAACGTAAAGAATGCAAAGAAGGCAATAAAAAAGGCTTTCCAGAATCAGGTTGACGGTAAGGGCTTCTCTCTTATCGAGGTTATTTCAACCTGTCCTACAAACTGGGGTATGACTCCTCAGAAGGCCCTTGAATGGGTTGACGAAAAAATGATTCCTTATTACCCTCTCGGCGTATATAAGGACAGAAGTGCTGCAAACGGGGAGGGCTGATCTATGAAAACTACACAGTATTTAATTGCAGGATTTGGCGGTCAGGGTATCCTTTTCTCGGGAAAATTCTTGGCATATAAGGGTCTTACAGACGGAGCAAACGTTAGCTGGCTTCCCTCATACGGCCCCGAAATGCGTGGCGGAACTGCAAGCTGTAGCGTAATTATCAGTGACGATGCGGTAGGCTCTCCTATCGTTCAGAAGCCCGACGTTCTTATTGCTATGAACCTTCCGTCACTTGATAAATATGAGGATAGCGTTGTTCCGGGCGGTACGATTTTCGTTGACTCAACTCTTATCGAGCGTAAGGTGAAGAGAACAGACGTAAACGTTTACTACGTTCCCGCAACAAAGATGGCGTCTGACAATAAAACACCTACACTTGCAAATATGATTATTATGGGTAAGGTGCTTTCGGTTATGGGTGGCTTTGAAAATGAGGATTCGCTTGATGCGGCACTCAAAAAGGTTATCCCGCCAAAGAAGGCAGATATGCTTGATATTAACCGTAGCGTTATGCTTCTCGGTAAAAACTACAACGACTGACGAAAGGTTGGATATGTTATGGATATCAAAATTATAAAGAATCCTAATCCGGCGATGGAGAAGCCGGACCCTGCAACTCTTGGCTTCGGTAAAATTTTTACAGACCATATGTTCATTATGGACTATACTGCGGGCGAGGGCTGGCACGATGCAAGAATCGTTCCCTTCGGAAGATATGAAATTCACCCTGCGTCAACGGCACTTCACTATGGCTCGGAAATTTTTGAAGGACTCAAGGCTTATCGCAAGGCTGATGGAAGTGTTCAGATGTTCCGTCCTATCGAGAACATCAGACGTATGAACCGTTCTGCAGAGCGTCTTTGCCTTCCCGAAATTCCCGAGGATCTTGCACTTGAGGTTCTCACAAAATTCGTTGAATTTGAGAAGGATTGGACGCCTTCAGCTCCCGGCACGTCACTTTACATCCGTCCCTTTATGTTCGGTAACGACGAAAGCCTCGGAGTTCACGCAGTAAAGAACGCTACCTATATGATTATCCTCTCTCCCGTTGGAAGCTACTATGCAGAGGGCATCAACCCCGTTAAGATTATGATTGAGGCTGATGACGTTCGTGCAGTTCGCGGCGGTACGGGTGAGGCTAAATGCGGCGGCAACTATGCGGCAAGTAACCGCGCAGGCGAGAAGGCGGCACAGCTTGGCTATTCTCAGGTGCTTTGGCTTGACGGTGTTGAGCGTAAGTATATTGAAGAGGTTGGCGCGATGAACGTAATGTTCAAGATTGACGGCGAGATCGTGACTCCTATGCTTGCAGGCTCAATTCTCCCCGGTATCACAAGAAAGTCTATTATCGAGCTTCTTAAGACCGAGGGATATAAGGTAAGCGAGCGTCTTATCTCGATCGACGAGCTTGAGGCGGCACTTGAAGCGGGCAAACTTGAGGAGGCTTGGGGCTGCGGAACAGCGGCGGTTGTATCTCCTATCGGTGAGCTTTGCTATAAGGGCAAGAAGTATCCCGTGAACGGCGGCAAGATTGGTGAGGTTACACAGCACCTTTACGACACGCTGACAGGTATTCAGTGGGGTAAGATTGAAGATAAGTTCGGCTGGACTTATCCGATCAAGTAAGATAATAACAGATAAATAAAGACTCTGTCTGACTAAACGTCAGGCAGAGTCTTTTATTCTTTGAGTCAAAAGTATCTCACTATTCAATATTTCTGAAACAAAATCTCAATCGCTGCGGCGACCGCATTCTCGTTATTGTTCTCGGCAAGCAGGATATCGGCGCAGTACTTCACAAGCTCCGTCGCATTTGAGGGGGCAAAGCCTATATCTGCATTCTTTACCATCATAGCATCGTTGTCAAAGTCTCCGATAGCGACGATTTTATCGTATTTTTTGCCGATTATTTTCAGCATTTTATCAATAGCCAGCCATTTGTCAGCCTCTTTGCTGAAAATCTCGCAAAGCCATTCGAGCGTTTGCATATACCTGTAGGGCAGTTGCTTTCCTTTCGTTTCCTCGTCAAATCGGGCAATCAGCTTC
>JAZRJC010000040.1:0-8911 GCA_045645605.1 Eubacteriales bacterium
CAGCTCACATACGTAAGCAAGACCCTTTTGGATAAGCTCTACCGCAAATTCATAGTCTTTCTCAAAATAGTCGGAGCCGTAGAAGAATCTGTCGCCCCAGTCAAAGCCGAGCCAATGAATATCCTCTTTGATTGCGTCAACGTATTCGGTATCCTCTTTTGCAGGGTTTGTATCGTCCATACGGAGATTGCAAAGACCGTTGTACTTTGCGGCAGTACCGAAGTCGATAACAAGAGCCTTACAGTGACCGATATGCAAATATCCGTTAGGCTCGGGAGGGAATCTTGTGTGAACCTTCATGCCGGGATTGTCGCAAAGGTCGGCTTTAATTATGTCATCAATAAAATTATTTCTTTCGTCTGTCATTTTTTCACCATAGCTTTTATGAAAGCTTGTGCCTCTCTTTATATTTTTTCAAGCATTGAATCAATACGTGCAAATACGGTATCACGGCCGAGAATCTGCATAACGGTATAAAGGTCGGGAGCATTAAACTTACCTGTAACCGCAACTCGTATAAACATACTGATATCGGCAACGTTTCCGTTATACTTTTCGGGGTTAGCCTTATATTCCTTCATATCCGAAGCAAAGCCGAGCTTGTCTGCAATAGCCTTTATTTTATCGAACCAGGAATTCATATCATCCTCATAGGAATAGGATTTCTTAAAGGAAATCAAAGCCTGCTTAATGTCGGCAGAATCAAAGGTGTCGGGATATTCGTCAACGATTTCAAAGAATTTATCATAGAAGAAGCCCATATATCCCTTAACCTCGCTCCACGTGGCGAAGTCCTTACGAGGCTTTTTGCCGCCGCGGCCGATTGATAGAATGTCGATAGCCTTCTTTTTGTCAGACACGAGCTCACCGTAAAACTCTTCGTCAAATTCCCTCGTCCATTCAACGAGCGCGGAATAAACGGCTTCTGCCGTCATTTTTGAAAGCACGTTCTTTGAGACGTCATTAAGCTTATTAAAGTCGAAAAGACATCCTGAGGTGCTCATCTTCTTAATATTGAAAGGGAAGTCGGTGAATGGCTTATCGGGGTTTGCCGTATGCCACTCCTCGTAGTTTGAGTTGAGAAGAGTCATAACGTATTCCATAACACACTCGGGAGCATAACCGATCTTCTTGTAGTCATCCATATTAGCACCCATATCACGCTTTGAAAGCTTCTTTTTCGCTCCGTTTTCGTCAAGACGCATAAGCTGAGCGATGTGCATAAATTTAGGAAGCTTAAATCCGAGATATTTGAAGAGCATTACGTGCTTCGGAAGGGAAGGAAGCCATTCCTCTCCTCGAATAACATGAGTTGTTCCCATCAGATGATCGTCAACTGCGTGTGCAAAGTGATAAGTGGGGATTCCGTCGCTCTTCAAGAGAACGAAGTCCTCGTCGTTTTCGGGAAATTCTATATTTCCCTTGATCAAATCCGTAAATTTAACCTTGTTGTCGGGATTTCCGTCTGCCAAAAGGCGAAGCACGAAGGGGTTACCGGCTTTGAGGTTTGCTTTTACTTCGTCAAGTGTGAAATTTCTTTGTGCAAACTTTTTTTGGAGCTTTTCGGCATTAGCCTCCTCGCTCCATTCCTTTGCCTTGATTTCAGCCTTTTTATCAATAGTATTCAGTGCTGCAAGCTCTTCTTCAGTTGTAAAGCAAGGGAAAGCCTTGCCTTCAGCAACAAGCTTTTTGGCAAAAACATGATAGATATCTCCGCGAAGGCTCTGCTTATAAGGGCCGTAAATTCCGTTATCGAAAATCTTTCCGTTATCATCAAGGGACGCGCCCTCGTCAAATTTTATGCCGTAATGCGAGAGTGTTGAGATAAGCGCCTGTGCGGCACCCTCAATCTCACGCTTATCATCTGTATCTTCAATTCGGAGAAAGAAAACTCCGCCGCTTTGATGAGCAAGTCGCTCGCAAACGGTAACGGGAAAAAGTCCGCCGAAATGAACGAAGCCTGTCGGACTTGGGGCAAATCTCGTTACCTTTGCCCCCTCGGGAAGATTTCTTGAAGGAAATTTTGCTTCAAGCTCCTCCGGAGTTTCTTTTACGTTTGGATAAAGTAATTCTGCAAGAATATTAAAATCCATAAATTGCACCTCTGTTTTGTCGTGATTATTTATCAGTCAATCAAAAGATTATATCTCAGTGAGTCGAAAAGTGTTGTAGTATATTCGTGTCCGGGGTATAGCTGTATCTTATCGGCATTCGGAAGCTCGTAAATTTTTCTCAAGGACTTGAACATTTTCTTGACATCAGAGCCGTAAAAATCCGTACGCCCCATTCCGCCCGTGAAAAGCAAGTCACCTGATATCATATGATTTTTATATAGGAAACAGCAGGAACCCTCGGTGTGTCCCGGTGTGTGAATAATCTCAAATCGCTCTTCACCTACGGGAATAAAATCCCCCTCCTTGAAGGTATGCTCGGCAGGG
Source organism: Eubacteriales bacterium (assembly GCA_045645605.1). Taxonomy (GTDB): domain Bacteria; phylum Bacillota; class Clostridia; order Oscillospirales; family CAG-272; genus SIG710. The sequence goes on from JAZRJC010000040.1 coordinate 2,439, forward strand.
TTAACTTCAAACTTGTCGGAAAAGAAATGCTTGTAAGCATTTTTATAGCTGTCTGTTAATAGCTCGGCATCATTTTCGTGAATATAAACGGGAACGGAATAATGAGTGCGAAGCTTTTCAAGAGTAGCGATATGGTCGAAATGACCATGTGTAAGAACGATAGATGTAAGCTTTGCCTTGTTAGCCCTCAGATAAGGTGAGATTTGCTTTGGCATAGCACCGCAATCAAAAAGCACGGCCTGTCCGCCTGAAATGGCAAGAAAGGAATTGGAATAATAATTACGGCTGAATATGGGGACGATTTTCATATTTTTTCCTCGTTATTGAATGAAGTATGAGCGTTTTTTATATATTCATTATATTATACCATATTTATGTAAAAAAGTCTATATTTTTTTACATTATTTTATATAAAAAATTTAAAAGAGCTGTACCTGATACAAGTTAGTTTTGCACAGATACAGCTCTTATATTTAATTAAAATCAGCAGTCAACAGTTTTTGCCGCTTCAAAGTCTGCCTGAATCTCGGCAGAGGGGGGAGGCGTTACAAGAGATACTGCTACGATAAAGATGCAAGAGATTATAAATGCGGGGAGAAGCTCGTAGATGGTGAAGATACCGCCAAGCTTCGGATTAAGAACAAGCTTCCAGATAAATACCGTAGCTGCACCTGAGAGCATACCTGCGATAGCACCTGCACGGTTGATTCTCTTCCAGAAGAGAGAGAAGATCATAAGAGGACCGAAGGTAGCGCCAAAGCCTGCCCAGGCAAAGCTTACGATATTGAAAATAACGCTGTTCTTATCAAGGGCAAGGATAACACCGATGCCGGCAATAGCTAAAAGTGCGATACGGCTCATGACCATAACCTGCTTGTCCGATGCTTTCTTGTGGAATACGCCCTGATAGATGTTCTTTGAGAATGCGGAAGCCGAGATAAGAAGGTAGGAGTCTGAGGAGCTGATAGTAGCCGCCAGAATTCCCGCCATAATAAGACCTGCAAAGATAGGATGGAAGAACGTGTTGCTCATCAGAACGAAAACGTTTTCAGCACTCGACTTTGTAGCCAATTCCACGCCGTCAATAGCACCGCCGATAGCCAAGCCTCTGCCGATAAGACCGATGCAAACAGCGGCTACAAGAGAAATTACGCACCAAACTGTTGCGATTCTTCTTGAAGACTTGATCTCGCTTGATTTTCTTATAGCGATAAAGCGGAGAAGAACCTGAGGCATACCGAAGTAGCCGAGTCCCCAAGCAAGCATTGAAATTGCGTTGAGAACGCCATATTCACTTGATGCATTGAAGGCGTTTGCAGCGATCTGCTCCCCTGCTTCATTCACCTCGGGTACGGCGATATTAAAGAACTCTGTAAATCCGGGAATATCCTTGATGTTTGCAACGACCTCGGAGAATCCGCCTGCGTTGATTACACCTGCTGCAAGAACAGCAATAAGTGCGCAGATCATAACGATTGCCTGCATAAAGTCGGAAACGCTTTCAGCCAAAAATCCGCCAAGGAAGGTGTAAATAATAACGAAAGCAGCACCGATAAGCATAGCAACAAGATAAGGAATGTCGAAAATTCCCGAGAAAAGCTTACCGCAGGTTGCAAAGCAGCTTCCTACGTAAACGCCGAAGAAAACAAGAATAAAGAGAGATGCGATAGTCATAATGATTTTGCTCTTCTCTCTGAAACGGTTGCTGAAGAAGTCGGGAATAGTTATAGAGTTGTTAGCAACAACCGAATATTTGCGGAGTCTTTTCGCGAGGAGAAGCCAGTTAGCGTATGTACCGATAGCGAGACCGATAGCAGTCCAGAAGGCATCTGCGATACCGCACCAGTAAGCAACGCCGGGAAGACCCATAAGGAGCCAACCGCTCATATCCGAGGCCTCGGCACTCATAGCCGCAACCCAAGGACCGAGAGTACGGCCGCCGATGAAGAAGTTTTCTGAATTTTTGTTTGAGCGCTTTGCAAAGAAAACGCCTATACCGATAACAATGAGAATATAGATACACATTGTTATAAGCTGTAGTGTTTTCGGATTCATAGTAAATCTCCTAAATAAATATAGATTCGTTTTTTATAAAAACTAAAATAATTATACCACATTTTAACAAAAAAGTATATAGTTTTTCATAAAAAAACTAAAATTTCTTAACATTTGCTAATTATTTCAAATCAAATTCGAAGAAATTCTTTACGTTGTTGTAGAAAATATCACAAACAAGCCGGGAGAGAGCTTCAAAATCAGAAGGGTAAAGTCCTCCCTCGACCCAATTCCCGATAACGTCGCAAAGAATTCTTTTGAAATATTCGTGCGTCGGCAAGGAAATGACACTTTGTGGTGAGTTGACGATTCCGAACCCTTTACATAGAGAAGCGTACGATGCTCTCTGCTTTATTCGCTCTTTTGTGGAATCAACAGAGTCCTTTATATGACAAAGGATAGGTTGCATAGGCAAGGGTGTATAGCTTTTTGTAAGGGGTATATCATAAGGGAGATCGGAACAGAAAAGCGTTCTCGGAAGTGCGTTATACGTGCTAAAATAGTCAAGCATAAACGAAATAGACGTGTTAAAGGTAGAAAAATGAAGCTGCATAACCCAGCCTCTTTTTTTGTATTGCTCGGCGAAAAAGTAGAGCATCTGATCTCTGAACATTGTATATTCTTCGGGGGTGACGTCTTTTCCGTTTGACGCGATCGCTTTCCTCAAAACAAGATCTGCGTGGTATTCATCTGGCTTGGCAAACGTGAAATCACCGTTAAGCGTATGCTTTGCAATCTTACACCCGAGCAGGTGGAATCGGTTAAGAGCGTTCGTCATAGCGTCCTTTAGCGACGCGTAGTCTTTTATTTCAACACCGTTAGAATCTCCCAAAGTTTTAAGATACTCGCAAATTCCTTCACAGTTGATTACAATAGATTTGTCGGGGCAAAACGAAGGAAGAACTTTAGTGCCAAAGCTTTTATCCTCTGCAATTTCGGTATAATATTCAAGAGAGTCCGATGGGTCGGCATTGGTGCAGAGAAGAGAAATATTGCCTTCGCTTATAAGCTTTTTTGCCGTTATATTGCCATTTTCGAGCGCTCGGGCAGCGGTCTTCCAAATTTCATCGCAGTTTTTTTCGTTCAGCAGCAAATCGCAATTAAAATAACGGCGAAGTGCAAGATGGCTTATGATATATAACGGATTTTCGATAAATTCGGGCATTATACGGCATATTTCGCGGAATTTTTCGTAATCCGAGGAGGCTTCTTTGACTTTCCTTTCATAAGAGAAAAAAGGCAGATAAAGCTCCCCGATATTTGAGTATGCTTTGTTTTTGGCAATTTCCTTTGTCGAAAGGCAGGAATTGTAATCTATAATAGGCAATTTTGCAGCATACTTATGATAGAGTATTTCAGCTGCTTTTGTATTCAGCAAAAGATCTTCGCTTATAAGCTTTTTCAAAGGCGCTCCTTTCTGCCGTATGGCAAAGGTTCATTTTCTTAAGACTTACGCTATAATTTTACCTCAAAACCATTGAATTTGCAATACGTTGCCGTTATTTATTTTATAAACGCAATATTTTTTTATTTTATATTGCAAAAAAATGAAAAGTATTGTATAATATAATGTAAGTAAAATGGATTAGTATTTTATTTTTTGAAAGGTTAATATATGAACGATTTAACAAACTTCAGTTTGCTTTACCCCACGCCCGAATCTGCCTCGGCACACTATTCTGGGGCAAACGTTCCTGATATCAGTATGTATGAGCTTGAGCAGCTTGGTATGCTTGAGGCTCTTAATCTTAAAAACAGTGAGCTTTCGGAGTACTTCACCTCTGACGTTGAGGTTATGAAATACCGCCGCGAGATGTTCCGAGATATGCTTGATAACGAGGGGCTCGGAGACACGTTGTCATCTATTATCCCGATCCTTACAGATATCGGAGAGCTTCGCCGCCTTGAAGCCGACAGCGGAAACACAGAGGACTATCTTATGTGTATCACCGAGATCGAGCTTTATATCTCAAGCATTGATACGCTTAACCGCGGTCTTTCTCCGATAAGGGCAAATCTCAAGGGAAAGGCGTTTATTACGCTTGCCGATAGAATTGCAGAGCTTGCGGAGAGCGATTATTACAAGGAGCTCAACGCAAAGCTTAATGAGCTGACAAAAAGAGTTCGTGAAATAAAATCTGTAACCATCGGCGTAAATCTTGACGCACAGCTTCGCGCAACCGACGCAGGTGTGCTGTCAATAAATTCCGAGTCCTTCAGCTCGGGAGAGGTGCTTGATAAAATTCTTCATCTGAATTTCAAGGATGACGAATATACTTGCATTGCAAATCTTGTACCCTTTAACAAGAAGCAGTCGGACAACCAAAAGACAGCCCTCTCGCTTGCCTTTAATTCGGCTATCAACGACGTTTATAAATCATCGCTTCGCTCTTGGAAAAAGATCGTTCAGTCATACGTTCTTGAAAACACCGATTTTCTTATAAATCTTATGCCTGAAATTGAATTCGTCAGTCGAGCGACAGACTTTATGAGGGAACTTATAAGAAAGGGAAATTCGTTGACCGAGCCCGAGATTGTTGTTGGAAAGAAGCTGTTTGAGGCGAAGGGTCTTTATAATCCTTGCGTTGCTCTTAAAATAGACGAGCCTATAGTCAAAAATGATATCATTTTTGACGAAACGACGTCCATATACGTTCTGACAGGGCCTAACAGAGGCGGAAAATCGGTTATAACCTGCGCCGTCGGTCTTGCCGCCGCTATGATGCAGCTTGGAATGTTCGTTCCTTGCGACAGCGCGACAATAAGTCCTACTGACGCTATTATGACTCATTTCCCGACAGGATCTGATGACACTATTGACAAGGGACGACTTGGAGAGGAATGTGCCCGACTCACCGATATTTTTGAGAATATCACCTCTGATAGTATAGTTCTTCTTGACGAATCGCTTTCCTCAACAGGCTCATACGAGGCGTCGTATATTGCCGCCGAGGTTTTGGCGGGACTTGCAAGATACGGTTGCCGTTGTCTCTTTTCAACTCACCTTCACGAGCTTGCGGCGGAGATAGATAACATTAACGAGAGAATCCTGAAGGATGGCGGTACGAAGGTCGATACGCTTGTCGCGGCGGTTGAGGAAGAGGGCAAGCGCTCGTTCAAGATTATGAGAGCGAAGCCTGACGGAAAGAGCTATGCCCGTGATATTGCTGAAAAATACGGACTTACATACGATAATATAGTAAATAAATTAAAATAAGTAAGGAGATTATTATGGATAAGCTTTTAAGTTTACTTGAAAAGGATGCCACATATACGGTTGAGGAGCTTGCGGTTCTTCTTGAGCGAGAGGAAAAGGATATTCGAGAACAGATAGACAAATACGAAAATGACGGAGTTATTTTGGGACGTCAGACGATCATCGACTGGGACAAAACAGACAGGGAATACGTAAGTGCCCTGATTGAGGTGAAAATTACGCCAAAGCACGATTTCGGATTTGACCACGTTGCGGAAATAATTTCCGAATATCCCGAGGTTCAGAATCTCTATCTTATGTCAGGTGTTTTCGATTTGGCAGTTTTGATTGAGGGAAAAACTATGCGCGAGGTTGCTTATTTTGTAACTCATAAGCTCTCGACACTTGCAGACGTAACCTCCTGCTCAACTCATTTCGTTCTTCGTAAATACAAGGACAAGGGCGTTATTCACGGACTCCCAAAAACAGATGAAAGAGGAAACTTTGTTATATGATTGATTATTCCAATATTCTGAATCCGACTGTAACAGAGCTTAAGCCCTCGGGAATCCGTAAATTCTTTGACCTTCTGGAGAATCTCAAGGATACCGTTGCTCTGACGGTTGGTCAGCCTGATTTTGTAACTCCTTGGCATATAAGGGAGGCAGGAATCGAAAGTTTGCAAAAGGGAAAGACCTATTATACGTCAAATGCGGGAACGATCGAGCTTCGGCGTTCTATTGCCAACTACCTTTCCCGCCGTTTTTCGCTCAAGTATGATGCGGAGCACGAGGTGCTTGTAACGGTTGGCGGATCTGAGGCTATTGACCTTGCGATCCGGGCCTGTGTTTCGGCCGGGGACGAGGTAATTATCCCGAATCCTTGCTTTGTATGCTATGAGCCTATAGTTAAGCTTGTCGGCGGTGTTCCCGTTGTAATCAACACTCGCTACGAGGATAAATTCAAGCTTAATCCCGAAATGCTTAAGGTAGCAATTACACCTAAAACAAAAATGCTTATTCTGGCTTTTCCTAATAATCCGACGGGCGCGATTATGACAAGGGAAGAGCTTATGGAGATTGCCGACGTAATCCGTGATACGAATATAGTTGTGCTTTCCGACGAGATTTATGCGGAGCTTACGTACGGAAGAGACCATGCGTCCTTTGCGTCAATTCCCGATATGGCGGAAAGAACGATTCTTGCAAGCGGCTTTTCAAAG
>JAZRJC010000041.1:0-13947 GCA_045645605.1 Eubacteriales bacterium
GACGGGGGAGATGTCGTAATAGGTTTTTCCGTCCCTTGATATCGGCAGACCTGCATTCGGGTTTGCGATAAGGGGAAGAGAAGAATACTCACAAAAAGCGTCGGCTATCTTCATCATATGGTCGGGGCCGAATGAACAGTTCATACCGATAGCATCAGCCCCCATACCCTCAAGCATAGCAATCATTGCCTCAGGAGACGCTCCCGTTATGAGCTTGCCGCTTTTATCATAAGCGTTTGTTACAAAAACGGGCAGATCGCAGTTTTCCTTTACGGCAAGAAGAGCCGCTTTCGTTTCGTAGCTGTCGTTCATAGTCTCAATAATAAAGAGGTCAACTCCGCATTCCTTTGCCGTGCAGACGTTTTTTGAAAAAAGCGATACCGCTTCTTCGAATCCAAGGTCACCGAGAGGCTCAAGCATTCTGCCCGACGGGCCTATATCAAATGCGATATAAGCTTTCTCATTAACCTCTTCGACAGCGTTCCTTGCGCAAGAAATTGCGGCCTTGATAAGCTCCTTGTAGTTATCGTATTTATCGCAGTTGATGCCGAATGTGTTCGTCGTTATAATATTGCTTCCCGCTAAAAGATACTGTCTATGAATTTCGGTAACGATATCGGGGCGCTTCAGATTTTGAAGCTCGGGAGGCTCCTTTTCATTTGGCAGAAGGGAGGTCATAACCGTACCGAAGCCGCCGTCAAAATATAATCTTTTGCTTTTTAAGTCTTGTCTTAAATTTTTCATAAAAAATCCATTCGTTATTTATTTGATATTCCCATAAAAGCGGTTATTGATTTTGATGGGGATATGATTTTGTTTTTGCCGACACACAAGCCAAGCAGTCGGTCAGCGCTCGTCTCGGATACAATGAATTCCTGATATGAAAGCGAAAGATCGGCGTATCCGACCGCGAAACAGGGGCTGCAAACATAATTCTTTCCCAATAATGTGGCAACATAATCGCAAAGACTGTCAGCGTATGCCGAGGCGAGAGCGTCGGTTATAAAATGCTCGGCGGGGGAGGTGACTGAAAGTCTATTAAGAAGTCTGTCAACCTCAACTCCAAGAGACACGGCTATAATAAACGCCATATCGCATCTGCAAAGATTTTTTGAAAGTGCGGCGCTTTGTATTTTCGTTCCCTCTAGGGAAACGAAGCCGTCCTTTACCTCAACATCACAGAGAACGGCAGAATATCCCATTGAAAGTGAGGATATGAGCCGTGCCTTGCATTTTTCGACCAGGTCATCACTATAGTCGATCGAGGTTTTAAGCCTTGCCGCCACCTCGATTTTGTTGAGACGTATCTCGGATGCGTCGATTTTAGAATAAAATATACTGCTTTTCATTATTTAATAATCTCGGATAAATTAGATTTTATAGCCGCCGCCACCTCGGGCTTGTTCATAGAATAAACGTGAACGGCATCTATTCCGTTTGCGTAAAGGTCGATGATCTGCTCCGTTGCAAACGCAATACCAGCTTGCATCATAGCCGCAGGATCGTCGCCGTATCTGTCAACTATTCTTATGAACCTTTGCGGAAGAGCAGAGGAGGAAATTGAGAGAAGCCTTTTGATCTGTGCGGCATTTGTGACCGGCATAATACCTGCAACTATCGGAACGTCAATTCCGGCTCTCATTAGCCGATAGATAAAATTATAAAGAATGTTGTTGTCAAAAAACATCTGTGTAGTTAAAAACTCACAGCCACATTCAATCTTTCGGCGAAGTCCCTCGATATCTTTTGTGCTGTTTTCACTCTCGGGATGTCCCTCGGGATAGCAAGCACCACCAATGCAGAAGCCTCCGAAATCGGCAATTTCGGAAACTAATTCGCTTGCGTGATGGTAGTGTATATTGCTTCTGTCAAAGCCGTCGGGGATATCTCCTCTCAGAGCAAGAATATTTTCAATTTCCATTTTTTGAAGTGCAGAAAGCTCGTGCTGAATTTTATCCTTACCCGACGAAACGCAGGTCAGGTGAGCAAGAGGCGTGACGCCTCCATCGGAGAGAGCCTTACAAATAGCGGCGGTATATTCCGAAGGCCCGCCGCCTGCACCGTAAGTAACGCTCATATAGCTTGGGGAAAGCTCGGCAATTTTTGTTGCGGCAGAGAGAACGGTATCGAACTTGTCGCTTGTTTTGGGCGGGAAAACCTCAAATGATAGACTTGGTTTGCTTCCATTTATAATATCGGTTATTTTCATATGTAACCTCCAAAGGTTTTGGGTTGTCCTTAAAAATTTAATATATTAGTTATATTATATCACCCGTTCCCTTTAAAATCAACAAAATCTTCTAAATATTTTTCATTTTTGTCTTGGAAACCATCCTCGAAAACGCAAAAACAACATAAATCAAAGAAAAAATCGGATTTTTTGAAGAAAAAACAAAATATTTCTGTTGTTTCTATTGACAAAACACAGATTTTATAGTATAATTCAAAATGAAAGTTAGTATTTTGCGTTGAGGAAAGGATGTGTTCTTGTGTCAACATACAACAGTGCAAAGTGCAAAAAGAGTGATAGAATTGAAAAGCTCAAGGAAAACCTCTTTCGTAAGATGCCCGAAATAGAGGCGGAAAGAGCAGTCCTTTTAACAGAAAGCTATATGGCAACCGAGGGCGAGCCTATTGTCATAAGAAGGGCAAAGGCCTTTAAGAATATAATGGAAAATCTTCCCGTTACAATTCGTGATGACGAGCTTATCGTAGGCTCGGCAACGAAGGCCCCCCGTTCCTGCCAGGTGTTCCCCGAGTTTTCATTTGAATGGCTTGAGGCTGAATTTGATACGGTTGCGACCCGCTCGGCTGACCCATTTTATATTTCTGATGAAACGAAAAAGACACTTCACAGTGTATATAAATATTGGAAGGGAAAGACGACGAGCGAACTTGCGACCTCTCTTATGGCAAGCGAAACGCTTCTTGCTATGGAGCATAACGTCTTTACCCCCGGAAACTATTTTTATAACGGAGTAGGCCACGTTACCGTTCAATACGATAAGGTGCTCTCGATAGGCTACAGAGGAATTATCAAGGAGGCTCTTTCTGAGAAGGCTAAAATGGATTTCGGAGATGCAGATTATTGCTCAAAGACAGCCCTTCTTGACGGCATTATAATGAGCTGCGAGGCGGTTATTACATATGCACACCGCTATTCTGCTCTTGCCCGTGATATGGCAAATAAGGAGCAGAACGCTACTCGTCGGGACGAGCTTTTGAGGATTGCGGAGAACTGTGCGAGAGTTCCCGAATTTGGAGCGAGAAGCTTTTATGAGGCTTGCCAAAGCTTTTGGTTTATACAGATGATTCTTCAGATAGAATCAAGCGGACATTCGATCTCCCCCGGCCGTTTTGACCAATATATGTATCCTTATTATAAGGAAGATATTGATAAGGGACGTATCACCCGTGATTTTGCACAGGAGCTTATGGACTGCATCTGGATAAAGTTCAATGACCTTAACAAGTGCCGCGACGCGGCATCGGCAGAAGGCTTTGCAGGATACTCCCTCTTCCAGAACCTTATTGCAGGCGGTCAGAATATTCACGGCGAGGATGCTACGAACGATCTTTCGTTTATGTGTATCGACGCTACGATGCACGTTCTTCTTCCTGCCCCATCATTCTCTGTCAGAGTCTGGAGCAAGACACCTCACGAATTTCTTATCCGCGCTGCAGAGCTTACAAGAACGGGCGTAGGACTTCCCGCTTACTATAACGATGAAGTAATTATTCCGTCTCTTATGTCAAGAGGACTCACGATCGAGGACGCACGCGATTACAACATTATCGGATGCGTTGAACCTCAAAAGGCAGGTAAGACGTGGGGTTGGCACGATGCGGCATTCTTCAATATGCTGAAGCCTATGGAAATGGTGTTCTCAAACGGCAAGCTTGACGGCGTGGACGTTGGCGTGAAGACGGGAGAGCTTTCCGAGCTTACTACCTTCGATAAATTCTTTGATGCGTATAAAAAGCAGATGGAATATATGATTTCCTTGCTTGTTAATGCAGATAACGCAATCGACGAGGCGCACGCTGTCCGCTGTCCTCTTCCTTATCTTTCCTCAATGGTTGAGGATTGTATCGGACGCGGCAAAACTCCCGAGCAGGGAGGAGCCATTTACAATTTCACAGGTCCGCAGGGCTTTGGAATTGCAAACGTTGCAGACGCGCTTTACGCTATTCGCCGTTTGGTTTATGAGGAAAAGAAGCTTACTTTGACAGAGCTTTGCGACGCTATGGCAAACAACTATGGCGAGATTGATACTGCGAAGGCAGAGGAGCTGACTGTTGGAATTGCCACTGAGCTTCAAAAGAATGGCGTTTCCTTGAATGACACCGTTATAAAGGAAATATATAACACGGTTAAGTCTAAAAAGGCAGATCCCCGATATGCCGAGATCAGAAGGATGATTTTGTCGCTTGACGCTTTCGGAAACGATATCGAGGAGGTTGATATGCTCGCCCGCGAGGCTGCGTACACCTACACGAAGCCTATGCTTAAATACAGAAATCCGAGAGGCGGACAGTTCCAGGCAGGACTTTATCCCGTTTCGGCAAACGTGCCGCTCGGAGCACAGACGGGTGCCACTCCCGACGGCAGACTTTCGGGAACTCCCGTGGCAGACGGTGTTTCGCCGAGTGCCGGCAGAGACGTAAACGGCCCGACGAGTGCGGCGAATTCTGTTTCGCGTCTTGACCATGGTATTGCGTCAAACGGAACACTCTTTAATATGAAATTCCATCCGAGTGCGCTTGCGGGCGATACGGGACTTGAGAATTTCGTGGCTTTGGTTGAAACTTATTTTGAGCAAAAGGGAAGCCATATGCAGTTTAACGTCGTAAGCCGCGAAACGCTTCGCGATGCACAGAAAAATCCCGATAAATACAGAAGCCTTGTTGTTCGTGTTGCAGGCTACAGCGCACTCTTTACAACGCTTTCAAAGTCGCTTCAGGACGATATTATCAACAGAACGGAGCAGGCTGCCTTCTGATAGAAAGGACGAAATATGGAAAATACGTCTGTTGTGGGTAGAATATTTGATATTCAGAAATTTTCAACCCATGATGGCCCGGGAATACGCACGATAGTTTTCTTAAAAGGTTGTATTTTAAGATGTCGTTGGTGCTGCAATCCCGAATCACAGAGTTATCTTGTTGAAAAGATGAAGGTCTCGAGCGGAACAAAGGTCGTCGGACGTGACGTAACGGTCGGCGAGGTTATGCACGAGGTACTTAAGGATATAGCTTACTACCGCCGAAGCGGAGGGGGACTCACCCTCTCGGGCGGAGAGGCACTTTGTCAGGAGGATTTCGTGTACGCACTTCTCTCCGAGGCAAAGAGACAGGGAATTAACACGGCGGTTGAAACCACCGCTTGCCTTCCATATTATATGATTGAGCGTCAGCTTCCGCTTCTTGACACGGTGCTTCTCGATATAAAGCATATAAATTCGACAAAGCACGAGGAATTTACAGGAATGAAAAATGAGCTGATTCTGCAAAACGCAAGAAAAATTGCAGAGTCGGGCGCACGTCTTGTAGTCAGAGTTCCCGTCATTCCCGGCTTTAACGATACCGAGGAGGAGATAGGAGAGATTGCGCGCTTTGCCGCAAGTCTTCCGGGAGTCAAGGAAATACATCTTTTGCCATATCACCGCTTGGGATATGACAAATACGTAGGACTTGACCGCCCGTATCTTATGGGAGATGTTATGCCTCCCTCGGGCGAAAAAATGAAAACTCTTTGCCGTGCGGCAGAGGTCTGCGGACTCTCGGCCATTATCGGCGGATAAGGAGAAAAGATGAACGGTTATGAAGAAAAGCAAAGAATAATTCAGGAGCTTGTTCCGGGTAAGCAGATTACATTGGCGCATATTATTGCCAATCCCGATAATCAGCTTTACAGAAAATTGGGACTTGACCCGAGTGTTGACTATTCAAATAAATCCGCGATCGGAATTGTTACGATGTCCCCATCTGAATATGCAATAATCGCATCCGACCTTGCGATGAAGGCATCGGGTGCGGAGGTTGGCTTCGTTGACAGATTTTCGGGTACTCTTATCGTTGTCGGAAGCGTTTCCGAGGTTGAGGCGGCACTTATCTCGGTCGTTGAATATGCGGAGCAAAAGCTTTCGTTCAACGTCTGCCCGATCACAAAGACCTAATTTATGAAAAAAATGATTTTTATGGGAAAAAGCGGAACGGGAAAGACGACCCTTATCGAAGCGCTCCGTGGAGAAGAGCCTGTTTACCGCAAGACCCAGTATATTGATTACAGCGATAATCTTCTGGATACTCCCGGAGAATATACCGAGGGGAACGATCTCGGCGGCGCGCTTGCTGTCTATTCATACGAATCGGACGTCGTTGCACTCGTTGTTTCCGCAACAGATGATTTCTGTATATTTCCGCCTGCGTGTGCCCCCGTTGCCAACCGGCCGGTTGTCGGAATTGTTACGAAATGCGATAAGGCCGAGGCACGTCCATCTCTTGCAGAAATGTGGCTTCTTGATTGCGGCTGCGAGCGAGTTTTCTTCACTTCTGCCAAAAAAGGAGAGGGAATTGAAGATTTGAAGCAATATTTGAGTGAAAAACGAGTCGAAAACAACAAAATCAAATAAAAACAACACAAAAACAAAGAAAAAACAACAAAAAGTTCACGAAAACTATTGACAAACCCAAAAAATAGTGTTATACTATCATCGTAAGATAGAATGAAGTACTATCAGAAATTAAATTTGCAATTAAATAAAGGAGAAAAATAAAATGACAGAGTACGAAATCAAAAACCAAATTTGTGAAATCGGTAAGAGAATTTACGACAAGGGGATGGTCGCGTCAAACGACGGAAACATTTCTGTAAAGCTTAACGACAACGAGTTTCTCTGCACACCTACAGGCGTTTCAAAGGGCTTTATGACTCCCGAATATATCTGCAAGGTTGATGCAAACGGAAAGGTAATTCAGGCAAACGAAGGCTTCAAGCCCTCATCTGAAATCAAGATGCACATGAGAGTTTACCGCGAGCGTCCCGACGTTAAGAGTGTTGTTCACGCACACCCTCTTTACGCAACAAGCTTTGCTATTGCAGGTATTCCGTTGACAGAGCCGATTATGCCTGAGGCAGTTATCGCTCTCGGCTGCGTTCCGATCGCTGAATACGGAACACCCTCGACGGAGGAAATTCCCGATGCTGTTTCAAAGTACGTTCAGCACTACGATGCAGTTCTTCTTGCAAACCATGGTGCGCTTTCCTTCTCTGATTCGCTTCTTAACGCATATCATAAGATGGAGTCTCTTGAATTTTATGCACAGCTTCTTTACCAGTCAAAGATGCTTGGCGGTCCTAAGCAGTTGACAGACTCACAGGTACAGCGTCTTTACGAGATTCGCCGTCAGTTCGGTCTTAAGGGGAAGCATCCCGCTGACCTTTGCCCGAATGCTAAGGCAGGCAAGCCGAGCTGTCATTCTTGCGGCGGTAGCTGCGGCGGCTCTTGCTCTTCTGATGACGGAGAGCTTATTGCAGAGATCACAAAGAAGGTTCTTGCCGCTCTCGGTAAGTAATTTTACAGTCGGTCAGTAGCTTATATTATGAGTGCCGATATTGAACAGCTTGTTAGAAATGCAGTTCGTGAAATGACGGCGGGGAAGGGCTCTTTCCGAAAGCCCGAGAAAAAGAAAATTTCATATATTTCTCTTGATGATGCCAAGCTTTTAGCCGAGAGGGTCGAAGCGAGGGCAAAGGAAATGGGAGTCTGCGCCGTTGTTGCTATTGCAGACGAAGGCGGAAACCTGAAGCTCCTTGAGTGTATGGATAATTCTTATCTCGCAAGCCGTGATATCGCGATAAACAAGGCCTATACCTCTGTTGCCCTGAAAATGTCAACGAAAAAGCTGGCAACTCTTGCAAGACCGGATGGCCCTTTGTACGGGATTCAGCACACGAATGACGGAAAAATCGTCATTTTCGGCGGAGGCGACACGCTTGAGGTGGGTGGCAAAATCGTTGGCGGCTTAGGGGTTAGCGGCGGCAGTGCCGATGAGGACACCGAGCTTTCTGCATACGGCAAGAAAATATTTAACGAAATATTCTTCTGATTTGAAGAAAGGAAAGAAATAATGGAACAGGATAGAATTGAAGCCATTGTCAAGCAGGTTTTGGCAGGTATTGGAGGTTCGGCTTCTTCATCTGTAAGTAATGTTCCCGTTGGCGGAAAGTCAAGGGTTGCAATGCTTACTGAAAAAGAACATTTTGAGATCCAGCAATACCCGATTCCCGAAATCGGCGACGACGACGTGCTTGTAAAAATGGAGGGCTGCGGCGTTTGTGGAACAGACGCGCACGAATTCAAGCGAGACCCATTCGGACTTATTCCCGTAGTTCTCGGACACGAGGGAACGGGCGAGATCGTCAAGATGGGTAAAAACGTGAAGAAGGACAGTGCGGGTAAAAGTCTCTCTGTCGGTGACAAGGTTGTTACCTGTATGATCTTCAAGGACAACCCCGATATTACGATGTTTGACCTTAATAAGCAGAATGTCGGCGGTGCTGACGTTTACGGCCTTTTGCCCGATGACGATAAGCATCTGAACGGCTGGTTTGCTGATTATATCGTCGTTCGCGGCGGCTCAACGATCTTCAACGTAAGTAATCTCGATCTTGACTCAAGAATTTTAATTGAGCCTGCGGCAGTACTTATTCACGCAGTTGAGCGTGCAAAGACAACTAATATTCTTCGCTTTAATTCAAGAGTTGTAGTTCAGGGATGCGGTCCTATCGGACTTCTCTGTGTTGCGGTTCTTCGCACGATGGGTATTGAAAATATCACAGCGGTTGACGGAAACGCACAAAGACTTGAATTTGCAAAGGAAATGGGGGCAACGGCCACCGTTAACTTCAAGGACTTTAGTGGTCAGGATGCTCTTGCAAAGGGCGTTGAGGATTCCTTTGGCGGTTATCTTGCAGACTTTGCATTCCAGTGCACGGGCTCGCCTGTGGCACACTCAAATATTTATAAATTTATCCGCAACGGCGGCGGACTTTGCGAGCTTGGCTTCTTTATCAACGGAGGAGATGCAAGCATCAATCCTCACTTTGATATTTGCGCAAAGGAAATCACAGTTGTAGGCTCTTGGGTTTACACCCTTCGCGACTATGCAACGACGTTTGATTTCTTGAAGCGTGCGAAAGCAATCGGTCTTCCTCTCCAGAAACTTATTACACATAAGTTCCACCTGGCAGACATCGAAGAGGCTCTCAAAACAAATCTCCGTCAGGACGGACTCAAGATCGCAATCATTCCTTGATTTGAAAGAGGGACGGAAATATGAATGCGGTTGGAATGGTAGAGGTTTACGGACTTGTTGCGGCCTTTGCGGCGTGTGATGCAGGATGTAAGGCGGCAAACGTAACGGTTGAGCCTTTTGATAAAAACAAGCCGGGAAATCCCGACGGCTTGCCGGTTCCGCTTCTCGTTCTTGTAAAGTTTAGCGGAAGCGTGGAGGACGTAACGGCGGCAGTTGAGGCGGCAGTTGAGGCTGCTAACAAGATTTCGGGCGTTTCGGCAAAGCATATAATTGCAGGAATGCAGGACGATGCGAGAAAGATGCTTAAGCTTAATGCTTTTGATAAAAATTAAAAAATAATTTGAATTAAAAATATTTGGAGGAAATTAAAATGGCACAGGAATCTTTAGGAATGATTGAAACAAGAGGTCTTACAGCTGCAATCGAGGCTGCAGACGCAATGGTAAAGGCAGCAGAGGTTACTCTTGTAGGTACAGAAAAAATCGGCTCAGGTCTCGTATCAGTTATGGTGCGCGGCGACGTTGGAGCAGTAAAGGCAGCAGTTGAGGCAGGATCCTCCGCTGCAGCAAGACTTGGCGAGGTTATTGCAACACACGTAATTCCCCGTCCTCATGCAGACGTTGAAAAGATTCTTCCCAAAATCTAATTAAAGAATTGGGTGAAGGACAATGAAGGCTCTTGGCTTTATTGAGGTTTCGGGTGTCACTGCGGCAGTCGATGCTCTCGATATAATGTGCAAGAGTGCGAACGTTGAGCTTGTGACTTGGGAGCGAAAGCTTGGCGGAAGAATGGTTACCGTTATTATTACGGGAAGCGTTTCTGACGTTACAGAGGCTATCGAATGTGCAAAGGCTTCCTGCGAAGCACCGATTTGCGCGTCAAACGTAATAGCCAATCCTCACGATGAAACGGTGAGAATGGTTAAGCTCAGCGCACAGCGTCTTGCAAAAAAATAATTTAAGTTTCAAAGGAGTCATATTTTTATGGCAACTGCAAAAAAAACAGGGACTACTGCAAAAGCAGTAAAAGCTCCCGAAACACAAAACACAGAAATCAAAATTGAAAAGGAGAATAAAAAAATGGTACAGCAGGCACTTGGTATGGTTGAAACTCGTGGTCTCGTAGCTGCAATTGAGGCAGCTGACGCAATGTTGAAGGCAGCAAACGTTGAGCTCGTTGGAACAGAAAAGATCGGTTCAGGTCTTGTATCTGTTATGGTACGCGGCGACGTTGGAGCAGTTAAGGCAGCTGTTGAAACAGGCGCGCAGGCAGCAAGAGCACAGGGTGAGGTTATTGCAACACACGTAATTCCCCGTCCTCATGCAGACGTTGAGAAGATTCTTCCTGCACTTAAGTAAGATCAAAGGACAGATAGAGCAACGGCACCTTCGTGCCGTTGCTCGGGACGTCCCTTTGCGTATTGTGCAAAGCATATAGTATGAATATTCTTTGCAGAGTACACAAAAAAGCTATAAAACAAGTGCTTTGGCACAGGAAAGGTGTATTATGGTAATCGGAACAGTTATTGGTAGCATTATTGCTACGAGAAAAAACGAAAAATTGCTCGGACAGAAGCTTCTTATTGTCCGTCCTCTCGAAAATATGGAGGAGAAGGCCGAATTTGTTGCTATTGATAACGTAGGAGCAGGTGTCGGCGAGGTGGTGCTTGTAGCTCGCGGCTCTGCGGCAAGAGTTGGCTGCGGTCTCACAGACGCACCCGTTGATGCCGCAATCGTCGGTATCGTTGACGAAAAATAAGGCGGATAATTTTTTAAGGAGATAACCATGGAATTCAATAAATTAAGTGAAATAATGCGAAAAGCAGGCGTTGTCGGTGCCGGTGGTGCCGGATTTCCGTCTTATGCAAAGCTTAATATGGCGGCTGACACGATTATTCTTAACTGTGCTGAATGTGAGCCTCTTTTGAAGCTTCACCGTCAGGTGCTTTCGCGTTACGCGTATGAAATAATGCTCACGCTTGAGGAGATTGCAGACACTCTTGACGCAAGTACGGTAATTATTGCCGTAAAGCCCGCATATGATGAGGCTGTTTCTGCACTTAAGGCACATCTTGGTGAGTTCAAGAAGACAAAAATCGGCTTTTTGCCTGAAATATATCCCGCAGGTGACGAGGTTGTAACTATTTATGAAACTACGGGAAGAATCGTAAATCCGGGCGCTCTTCCGATAACGGTTGGATGCGTTGTTTATAACGTTGAAACGATCCTTAACGTTTACCGTGCCTGGAAAGAGGACAAGCCTGTAACTCATAAGTATATCACGATCGCAGGCGAGGTAAAGAACCCTTGTACGCTTTACGCCCCTCTCGGTATCACTTACGGCGAGCTTGTTAAGATGGCAGGCGGCACAACGAGAGATGACGTGACTCTTTTTGCAGGCGGACCTATGACGGGTAAGATCACTGACGAGAATGACGTTGTTACAAAGACGTCAAACGCTATTCTCGTAATGCCGAATGACGCTTACATAATCAATAAGCGTAAGACACCTATAACTATCAGTGCAAAGCGTGCGATGGCGGCTTGCTGTCAGTGCCGTATGTGTACAGACCTTTGCTCGAGAAATCTTCTCGGCCATCCTATTGAGCCTCATAAGCTTATGAGGGCCGTGGCGTCGGGAGTAACAAGCGACAGTGCGGCATTCCTCGCAGCGTTCTCTTGTTCATCCTGCGGTCTTTGCGAGCTTCACGCTTGCGGACAGGATTTAAATCCTCGAAGCATTATCGGAGAGATCAAAAACGAGCTTCGCAAGAACGGCATAATGCCTCCGAAGGGAGTTGTATCAAAGGGTGCTCATCCTACACGCGAATACAGAAGAGTTCCGATGGAAAGACTCATCAATCGTCTGGGACTTGCCAAATATGATTTGCCGGCACCTATCGTTGACGTTGAAATCAAGTCAGGCAAGCTAAAGGTAATGCTTTCTCAAAGCATCGGTGTTCCTTCGAGTGCTGTTGTCAGCGTTGGAGATAAGGTAAAGTGTGGAGACGTTCTCGGTGCATTCGCGGAGGACAAGCTCGGAACAGCGGTACACGCTCCTTTCTCGGCAACTGTAGCAGAGGTTACCGATAAATACGTGATGCTGGAACTTTAATTTTGTTTTTGAATTTGAAAGGATGATAATTCCATGTTAAATAAAGCACTTGGTATGGTTGAATATCAGACGGTATCGGCAGGTATCACTGCTGCTGACCTTATGGTTAAGACCGCAAACATTGAAATTTTACAGTCAAGCGTTGTTTGCCCCGGAAAATACATTACGATTATTACAGGCGAGCTTTCCGCAATCACTGCTGCTATTGACGCTGCAAAGGTTCAGCTTGGCGGACGTATGACGGATTCTTTCGTTCTCGGTAATCCTCACGAGGATATTTTCCCTGCAATTTACGGCGGAGCAGTTGTTGAGAATGCAAAGGCACTTGGAATTCTTGAAACGTTTTCAGCTCCCGCAATTATCGTTGCGGCAGATGCAGCCGCAAAAACAAGCGACGTTTCCTTGATAGAGCTTCGTTTGGCTCGCGGTATGTGCGGAAAGTCCTATATGCTTCTGACAGGCGACGTGGCTGCTGTCAGCGCTGCTATTGAGGTTGCTAAAAACAAGGTTGGCGAGGAAGGCCTTCTTCTTGACAGCTCTGTTATTGCAAATCCTGATAAGAGTCTTTGGACTTCTATTCTTTAAGCTATGCTGCCGATTGAGAGAAGGAGTGAAATACTCCAGAAGCTTATTCTTGAAGGCAAGGTTGTCGTAAGTGAGCTGGCGCTCTTTTACGACGTTACAGAGGAAACTATAAGGCGTGATCTTGAGAAGCTTGAGGCGGACGGTTATGCAAAAAAGACATACGGTGGTGCGGTAAGAAACGATAATATTACAAATGACGTGCCCTATACTGTCAGAAAGCAGACGAACGTCAGCGGAAAGAAGTATATTGCCGACCTTATCGGTACGCTTATATCGGACGGTGACAGCCTGCTTCTTGATTCAAGCACAACGGCTCTCTTTACTGTTAAGAGCATCTTTACAAAGCATAATTTGACAATAGTAACGAACTCTGTTGAGATTCTTCTCGATCTTCCGCAGGGAAACGACTGGAAGGTTATGTCAACAGGCGGTCTTTATAACAGCGATTCTATGTCCTATTCTGGCTATGAAGCCGAGAAGGTAGTTTCAAAATACTTTGTTGATTACGCGATTCTATCCTGCAAGGGTATGGATATGGAAAAGGGAATAACCGACACGAGAGAGAATTTTGCAGAGCTTAAGAAGGTATTTTTGAAGTCTGCGAAGAAGGTTATTCTTGCAATCGACCATACGAAATTTGATAAGGTTTCATTTATCAGAATTGACTATTTTGATAAGATTGATATAGTCGTTACTGATATTGAGCCGAATGATGAATGGAAAAAGTTCTTTGAAGAAAGAAACATTGAGCTTTACTATTGAGTTGAGGGGAGTTTTCACATAATGAAAACCTTTTATTTGAAACCAACTGTGTATTTCGGTGACGACGCGCTGTCTGCTTTGGCGACGCTTGAAGCTGAAAATGCGGTAATTTTCACAGACGCTTTTATGAAAAAATCCGGAAATGCCGATATGATTGCAAAGCGA
>JAZRJC010000042.1:0-10979 GCA_045645605.1 Eubacteriales bacterium
GAAATTAAAGATTGGACTCAGCTTCGTGCAACCGTTAAATTAGAGGAGCTTGACGAAGCCTCGGCCATTATGAGTATGCTTGACAACAATCTTATGATTGAGGATTACAGCGATATTGATATGAAGAGCGTTTACGGCGACCTTATCGACGAGAGCCTTCTGAATGCGGACAAGACTATTGCCTCAATTTCGATTTATATTCCGGCAGAAAAGAGCCCGACAGATGCTATTGCATTTCTCCGCGAAAGATTTGTGACCTCGGGAATTGATGCAAAAATAGAGCTTATCGGCGTTAACGAGGACGACTGGGCAAATGCCTGGAAAGCCTATTACAAGCCTATAAGAATTGGAAAGCATATGGTTATCGTTCCCGCTTGGGAGAAATTTGAGCCTCTTCCCGATGACGTCGTTGTCCGTATGGACCCCGGAATGGCATTCGGTACGGGAACTCACGAAACCACGAAATTAGTTATCGAGCTGCTTGAAAAATATACGAAGGCGGGCGACAATATGCTTGACGTTGGTTGCGGAAGCGGTATTCTTGCAATCTGTGCGTCAAAATTGGGTGCAAAGACCTGTGCGGCATACGATATCGACCCCGTTGCCGTTCGTGTTGCACGCGACAACATCGAGGAAAGCGGACAGAAAAATATCACCTGCGAGGTATCAGACCTCTTAAAGCAGGTGACGACAGAGAACGGAAAATACGACCTTATTACGGCTAATATCGTAGCCGATATTATCATCCGTATGGCTCCCGATATCGGGGACTATATGAAAGACGATGCTATTCTTATCGCCTCGGGAATTATCACAGAGCGCTGCTCCGAGGTTACAGCAGCCATTTCCGAAAACGGCCTTTTGGTTGTTGACACTATTGAGGATAATGGCTGGTGTGCTCTTGTTATTAAGAAGAAAATATAAAAAAAGACGGTTTCGGCACGCTTGTGCTTGAAACCGTCTTTTTTACCTGATTATTTATTATTTTCCATAAAAAATCTGTTTTTGAGGTTATCAACCGAAAAATCAGAGCCGTAAACACCGCCTGAATTAAGAGAGGATTCGATACGCAAAAGTCGGTTATATTTTGAAACCCTCTCGCTTCTGCAGGGCGCACCCGTCTTTATATATTCGGCATTTACCGCCACCGAAATATCGGCAATCGTCGTATCCTCCGTTTCGCCCGAGCGATGCGACGGAATAAATTTATATCCTGCATTCTTTGCAGTCTCAATAACGCAAAAAGTCTCGGTAAGCGTTCCTATCTGATTCGGCTTTATAAGAATTGTGTTTGCGATTTTATTTTTTATTCCCTCACGAAGTCTTTCTGTGTTTGTAACAAACAAATCGTCACCAACGAGCATAATTTTATCCCCAAGTCTCTCGGTCATTCTTTGCCATGCAGAATAGTCCTCCTCGCCAAGACCGTCCTCAATCGAAAAAATCGGGTATTTACTACATAGACTCTCCCAATATTTAATAAGCTCGTCTGCAGAATATTCCTTACCGCTCTTCAGCATTTTATAATTTCCGCCGCCCTTTTCATACCATTCACTGCTTGCTGCATCAAGTGCTATCTTCACCTCGTCGGTTGTGACCTCGGTCCTGTCAAGCGCCTTCATTATAAGGTCAAGCGCCTCCTCGTCGCAGTCAAGATTCGGAGCGTAGCCGCCCTCGTCGCCAACTGCCGAGCTATGCCCTTTTTCCTTCAGAATATTTCCGAGATTGTGATAAATTTCGCTTGCAAGCATTATAGCCTCGGAAAAGCTTCCTGCTCCAACGGGTGCTATCATAAACTCCTGAATTTCAATATTATTGCCTGCGTGAGCGCCTCCGTTCAGAATATTGCACATAGGCACTGGGAGTCTTGTAGCTGCCACACCGCCCAGATATCTGTAAATCGGCATATGGTAGCTGTTAGCGGCAGCCCTTGCCGCCGCCAAGGAAACTGCAAGAATAGCGTTTGCTCCAAGGTCGCTTTTGTCGGGAGTTCCGTCAAGGTCTATCATTGTTTTATCAATTTCCGCCTGCTCTGTTATTGCAATACCAGTAAGGGCGGGAGAAATCACCTTGCAGACGTTATAAACCGCCCCCAGCACCCCCTTTCCGTGATATCTCTGCTTATCGGCATCTCTCTTTTCGTGGGCTTCAAAAGCACCTGTTGACGCTCCCGACGGAACACTTGCAACACCGACAGTTCCGTCATTCAGGATAACGGTTGCCTCAACCGTCGGATTTCCTCTCGAATCAAGTACCTCTCTTGCACAGCAGCGAGAAATTTGTGGTTTGTTCATTTTAATATCACATCTCCGTTCCTTTTTTGATAAAAATATTATTGACGGAACGATATGACAATATACTTAGAGAAATGATTTTAACAAGCGTTTATTACCCTCAAGATTTTCTCCTTGCTATGAGCATACTTAATCGTATAATTCGTGCCTGCGGATACTCCATCCCATATACACAAAATCTCGTCCGCTAAATCGACCATCTCTTCATTTCTCTTAAGGGGTGCTGATTTAGCATATTTTTTATAATTTGGGCGAATAATCAGCTTTGAAATCTTATGCTTGTCGGCGTATTCCTCCGCAATCGTGTCAATTCCTTCAGCACCACCGCTGATTATTAAATCGACGTCATCCGAAACGTATTCTGTCAAATCAAAGCTCTTTATACTTCTTGAACCGACGATCAAAAGCTTCATAACCCATCTCCTCTATATCGTTATGTTATGACTCATAATATAATTATATCGTCAAACTTGAAAATTGTCAACTACATATATTTTCATTAGAATATATACGGAAGGAAGTGGTTATGTGATTAGACTAACAATAAAAGAGTATATTGATAGCAGAAATATCACAAGATATGAGCTTACAAAACGCACGGGAATTTGCTTCCAAAACATTGACAAATACTATAAAAATAAGGTTATTCGCTATGACAGCTACGTTTTGGATAGAATCTGCGAGGCCCTTGATTGTGACATCTCTGACTTGATCGAATACAAAAAACAATAAGAAAAGCACTTGTGATAAAAAGCATCACAAGTGCTTATTTCTTTTACTGTTCTGTTCCCTTCAAAAATTCGGAAGATATCGTCTTTTCAAGATATCCGTAAAGACGATCGAGATTCGTTGACTGTCCGTAATAGGAAAGTCCTATGCTTTTTGCCATATCAGATGTGAAATTCTCGAGCAAATGCACCGAATTTTTATAGAATGACTTGTTATAATAATACATCGTCGGAATTAAAATCGGATTTTCTATTGATAATTCACCATCACGACGAACAATATCAAAGGTCATAATTCCGCCAAGAAGATTATAGTCACGCGGCATTTCCGCAACAAAATTCCCGAGAGAATAAATGCAAAGGGTGCGTCCGCCGCCCTCTCGCTCTATCCATTCTATCGGCTGAAGCACGTGCGGATGATGACCAAGAATTACGTCAGCTCCCCAATCTGCCATTTTCTTAGCAAGTGTGCTTTGAGATTCGCTCTGCTTCATATTGTTTTCATTGCCCCAATGGATAGAAACAAAAACAAGGTCAAACCTTTCTCTTGCCGCCTTTATTTGCGTTTCTATAAGCGTCTCGTCAATATACGGAATGAAAATATCATATCCGCTCTTCAGCTTATAGCCGTTTGTGCTGTAGGTGTATGAAAGAAAGCCTATCTTAACGTCTTCCCTCTCAACAACACGCATATTGTTGCAGTCCTCTTCATCAAGATAACCCCCAAGAGTTACAACGGGCAGTGTGTTCCAAAATTCAATGGTTCTCAAAAGCCCCTCGCTTCCCGTATCGAGCATATGGTTGTTTGCAATATTTACAACGTCATATCCTGCGTCAAGAAGATCGTATGCCAAGTCCTGCGGAGAGTTGAAATGCGGGTAAGTTCCAAGCTCATATCCCTCTCCCGCCATAGGAGATTCCTGATTTATAAAGGCAATATCAGCACCCTCGATAATATGTTTTATATTCTCGTAGATAGGTGCAAAATTATGTTCCCTGCCTCCCTCATACGCACACTTCTTTCCGTCGCGAATCGTACCGTAATACATAATATTATCACCGCAGGCGGCAAAGGATATAGTTGTGTCGGGAGGTGTCGGCTCCTCTATTGCCTGAAGATGCTCACCTATCTTATCCTCTGCCTGTGCAACCGTTTCCGCCGTTCTTGTCGGGTCATACCCCGAATCAGAGCAAGAGGAAAGCACGAGCGTAAGCAGGAGACAAAGGAGAACAAAGCTCTTATATTTCATTCGAATTATTTCC
The DNA here is from genome assembly GCA_045645605.1 of Eubacteriales bacterium. Lineage (GTDB taxonomy): Bacteria > Bacillota > Clostridia > Oscillospirales > CAG-272 > SIG710. The sequence goes on from JAZRJC010000042.1 coordinate 4,286, forward strand.
TTTTCCGATTTTTTCGTAAGCCTTTTTTGTGATAAAGCAACCGAGAAAGCCTATGCCAACTCCCATAAGAGCACCCGTTATAACGTCGGTTGGATAGTGGACGTAGATATACATACGGGAAAAGGCAATAAGCGCGGCAAAAACAAGCAACGGAATGCCTATTTTCTTATTCTGCAAAAATACGGTCGTTGCAATCTCAAAGGACGCCAAGGAATGTCCCGACGGGAAGGAATAGGAAGTCTCGGGATGAACGAAAAGAAGATCTCTCATAAATTCGTTTCCCGCATAATCGTATGGACGCGATCTTGCAATTCCGTTCTTTAAGAGCAGATTTCCAAGAAGCAGTCCGATAAGCAGACTGCAGCCCATCATAATTCCCGTTTTTCTCGTCTTTTTCGATATAAGAATCAAAACGATAACGTATATTATGCAGGACGTGGAATTGCCGAATTTCGTGATGAATGAAAAAAATTCGTCAAGAAACGGTGTTCTCAAATTATCCCATATATAGTTGAGAACAGAAAGGTCAAATTTAGTTATAGCATCAAGCATTTCTTCTCCCCCTCGGGATTTTTAATTATTCGTTCTGTCGTAAATCAGATATTTGCCGTCGTCATTCTTTCGCAAATAGAAGGTAACGTCAACGTAATCCTTATAGTCCTCAAGCCTTTTTCTCTTGAGAATATGCGTGAATCTGACTCTGCAGGAAAACGTGTTTTCGTCGTAGCTGTAAAATTCAGACGCAACTGTGTCGGCAAATTCATAGCTATCGTGGTCGATCACCCAATTCGTCGGAGTTTTGCGAATATCATCATAAAGCGCCGTTCCATTTTCAAGATATTCCGAAAGCTTTGCAAAGGTCGTATCCCTCTGCATAAACGCCGCATACTTATGTGCCGCCTCGATTACGTGGTCGGAGAATGCCGCCTCAAGTCCTGCGTTATACGAGACGTCCGATATATACACTTCCCTCTCGGCATCATAATTAACTGCGCAAGAAAGTCCGCCGTTTGATTTTACCGAAAAAACAGGGAGCTTTACTAAATTTTCGAAGGTATAAAGGTTATATTTCAACCCCTCGACTCCCTCGGGCATATGCTCACAGCTCTCGGTTTTAATAGGCTCTCCCGAAATATACTTATCCGACATCGGCTCCCCGTTGATTTCTGCGGAATAGCCGACGGGAACCATAATACTCGCCGTCACTGACGGAAGAGTGTTAAGCGTTACCTCGGAAAGCTCGTAAAGAGCAAAGCCGTTTGCACTCTTCTTCCCGGTTTTTTTGAGCAAAAAGCTCGCGATATTTATCTTCGGTGCTGTTGAATTGCCGATATAAGAAGGATCGGTTGCCCTTATCGAATATCTGAGGTAATCAGAGCCGATCTCGGACGCTACCGAGATATATTCAAGCCCCTCCACTTTCAGAAAATTAGTTTCGCTAAGATATTTGACAAAGCTTTCCTTTGTTTCAAATTCACTTTTTGGGTTAGTCATTTTGTCGTACAACGCCGAATAGTCCCTTGTGACAAAATAATCGTTGAAAACTCTGTCGGCAACCTTATCGGGCAAGGATGCCTCATAGTCCTTCAGGTATCCCATCAAAAAGAAAATCAGAACGGCAAGTACCGCAAAGCCAACAGACAGCGCAGTTATAAGCGCCTTATAGAAAAGGGGCATCTTTCTTTTGTATTTGTATCCCGTTCTCATTCCACTACCCCTCCCTCATTTTTTGAAACCATAAAAAAGGTGGGCATCTGTCTTGGCGTTGTAAACGCCTTATATTTATTTATCAGTCCTCTTTTTTGATATTGGTCGAGCATTTCGTAGTCTTTTCCGTATTTTTCGTAATAGTTCTCGTAATAAATCATTGAGGACGAGCCGCCGTCAAGCATTGCCGCATTTATTGCTCCGTACTCAACCATTATGTCAATGATATCGTTATGCGTAGCTCCAAGACTGCTTGCGCTTCTTCCGTCGGTAACGAGAAGAATAACCGCTCCGTCACGGCGTTGGCCGATTGCAGTTCTCTGCGCCGTACCCGTATTTCCGTTTGCATAATAGAGCGTTACGTTGTCTCCGTCGGAAGAAATCAAAACGTTGCCTGTCTGAAATGAAACGGCATCGCGAATATTAAGCTCCTCCGCCCTCTTCTTTGTCATTCCCTCGGATACGACGAGTCGGTTGTTTTCATCAAAGCCTATAAAGGTACGCTTGGAATCTCCACTCCAAACGCATTCGCCAAGAGAATATGTAAGTCCTATCGGGTTATCCCCCGTGCCGACTCCGCCGGGATCTGAAAATTCGCCGCCGTTGATTGCCGCCACAGCATCATATTTCTTTGCCGCGTCAAATATCGTTGACCCCTGCTTTCCGCTCTTGAAATCGCTTGAGGTGCCCACAAAAACACGAGAAGGATCCTTCACGATAAGCATATAAGCCTTATAGGTTGCACCCTTTATTTCTCGGTAGAGCATACCGTCAACGGCATCCGCCCATTCGTCCTCCGAGGTGACGTCATCCCCATCGGGTGTGCCGCTATATGAGTCGAGAGATATCGAATCCGTTGTAACCTTCTTTGAGTCGGCTAAAATTTTGTCGATAGTTTTGCTATCAAGGAAAAGCGACGGCACCCACTTGGTTGCACTTGCCTGCTTTGCCGACAAAACGAGCGTGTTACGTACCGTCTCGCTCGGGCCTTTAGCTATAGAAAAAAGAACAGCGTAAACAGAAACCAAAACAAAGAGCAAAAAAGCAAGAATCGAAACAAGAATACGGCGAATAACCGTACCAAACGTCAATCTTTTGCTTTTTCTCGGCTGACGACGCTTAAAGCCCGCAAAATCAAGATAACTGCTCTCTGTAAAGCCTACCGTTCTTTTTTTCGGGGCTTTACCAGCTATATTATCGTTTTTTACATCAAAAAAATTGTATGCCTCATCCTCAAGGTGTCGCACGTCGATGCTTTTCGCCGTGCTTTTATCGTTACGCGAGGAGTTGTTCATCCGGGGAATCCTTTCCTTAATTATTTTTTCTTTTTCTTTGACGCAAACACCCATTCGCGCTGGATATTAAAGCTTACAAAGAATAAAACTGTATCAACAAGTGCCTTTATAAGTGTCTTCAAGATAGGCATCGACATTTCAAACAGGTGCGAGAAGAGCCACACAAGTCCTGCCGATACAAGCATCAGCGGAATAGCAAGAGCGTAGTATCTGACAAAAGCCCCCCTTACACTTCCCTTGTCCTTAAAGACGGTTTTTCTGTTAATTTCAAAATTGCAAATTGAGGAAGCTGCTCTTGCAATCACAGTACACACGGGAATTGAGAATGCTCCAAGCTGCTTTGTCAGAAAAAGACTTGACAGATAGAAAACCGCAAGGTCGACAAGGGTCGCTCCCGCAGAGCTTAACATAAATTTCAAAATCAAAGAGTAAATTCGTATCGAATCGTGGAACGGACGGAAATGAGACGTTTTATTCTCTTCTATGTAAACCGTTTCGATTTTAACCTCGGAAAAAGGAATCCCATAGGTTTTCATGCTGAGAAGCATATTAGTTTCGTATTCAAATCTATCGCCCGACACCTGACATAATGACGGCAAATATTCGGTAGGAATCGCACGAAGTCCCGTTTGCGTATCGGATATTTTAAGTCCGCACCCTATGCGAAATACAAATGACGTTATTTTGTTGCCGTGTCTGCTCCTTTTCGGAACATGAGGCAGAGAAAAGTCGCGAACGCCAAGAACAAGCTCCCCGCAAGTAACCATTCTCTCAGCACAACGCAAAACGTCAATCGGACGGTGCTGGTCATCTCCGTCAACAGTTACAACTCCGACTCTTCCCTCTCTGTTTTTGAGAAAATAATCGAATGCGGTTTTGAGTGCCGCCCCCTTACCGCGATTTACCTCGTGAGTGAGAATTTTACAAGAGGGATTCTCCTCGGGATTCGGGAAAAACTGTAAATTTTCAGAGTTTGAACCGTCGTTGACGATAATAATGTCGTCAAAGCCCGCCTCCTCAAGCCCTCTGACAACTCTCATAAGCTTTTCATCGGGATTTAGCGAAGGAATTATAACAGATACCTTGCTTACAATGCTCATTTTTTTACTCTTTTCATCTTTTATATTTTTAATTTCAAAGTTGAAATATATACGTATTTTAATTATAGCATACTTATCTAAAAAAATCAATTAAAATAAGCAAACATAGAAAATTTTTTCTTAATTGTAAACATTCGTACTATTTTGATCATTTTTTTGCTTTTTTATGATATAATAAGTATAATTACACTTTATCCGTGTTCGTTCTATCAAATAATATTTTTATTGCAAGCAGGATGTTTTATGAATCAAAACAACAGACAAGGTAACTATCGCCACAATTCTCAAAATTCAGGCAGCTATAATCAAGGACAATATAACAATAGAAACCAGGCGGGTCAATATAACATGACGCCGCAAAACGGAAGGCCAATGCCCCGCCACAGCGGACAGCAGCCTCCCCGCCGCCGTCCTCCAATTCGCTCCTATTACAACCAAAACAGCAACATAGGATTAAGCAAGTGGGGTATTCTTTTTGCCTCCCTTATAGTTCTTATGATTACTGCCGGCCTGTTTTTCACAATAATTGCTAACCGAAAAGAAAATAACAACGCAAAGGAAACAGATATTCCCGTTATAGAAACGGCTGCCGATACAGCGTCGGAGGATAATCATGACTCCAAACCTAAAGGAGTATATTATGCAGTATCAACAAAGGACACTATTTCTCTTAACGGAATAATAAATTCAGACTACGGTATTCTTATTGACGTTGAAAAAAATGAAATTGTTGCGGAAAAAGCCCCCGACGCTATGATTTATCCTGCATCAATGACAAAAATAATGACCCTTATCGTTGCTTATGAGGAAAACAAGGATAATCTGTACGACACATTCCAGATGACTCACGAGATTATCAATCCGCTGCACCAAGCCAACGCTTCTGTCGCAGGCTTTGAGGCAGGACACAAGGTTACTATCGAGGACCTGCTTTACGGAGCAATTCTCCCCTCGGGTGCTGACGCAACAGACGCTCTTGCAATTTATACAAGCGGCTCTATTGAGGGATTTGTTGACCTAATGAATAAGAAAGCAACCTCGCTCGGACTTTCACACACTCATTTCAAAAATCCAAGCGGACTTCACGACCCTGACCACTACAGTACACCCCACGAAATTGCACTGATTCTTGAATATGCGATGAGTATTGATTACTGCCGCACCGTTCTTTCTACATATAAGTACACTGCGAAAAACACAACAGAGCTTCATCCCGACGGACTTCCCCTCGTCAGCACAATGTTCAGCCGTATGAGAGGCGATGAATCAGGTGTTGCAACCGTGCTCGGCGGAAAAACAGGCTACACTAATGAAGGACTTAACTGCCTTGCAAGCTTTGCGGAGGTTGACGGAAAGGAATATATACTTGTAACCGCCCACGTTGCAGACAAATACGGCCCCGTTTATGATTGCATAAACGTTTACAGCACCATATTCGGCGAGGGGGCAAAGGATATGAATTTTGAAACGGTTTCAGGAACAGAGATGCCTCTTCCATAATTTCACAAAACAGCAAAACCCACCCGACGATTGTCGAGTGGGTTTTTTAATATGGTCATCTGATAATTGAACCCTATAATTTTGTTCGACTGTAATCAACCTGTATTTTAATTGAGTTAATTAATTTAATCGAATAAAATTACTTTCTGCTCCCCGTGTCAGTTTTATTGACGCGCTGAGTAGCTTTCCCAGATGAAAAATGTCTGTTGTCAAGGAGTAATTTAGATTTTATTACTTTGTTTTAATAGAATTCTCGTAAGACTCGATCATCTTCTTAACCATCTGACCGCCGACAGAACCAGCCTGACGTGCTGTGAGGTCGCCGTTGTATCCCTGTGTCAGATTTACGCCTACTTCATTAGCAGCTTCCATCTTGAATCTCTCAAGAGCTTCCTTTGCTTCGGGAACAAGTGCCTTATTGCTTGCCATACATATCTCCTTTCCAACAAGATTCAATCAAAAGATTATTCTGAAATAAATCAAAACAACTATTCAAATGAATCTGTTTTTGTTTTCTTTTTCTTTCGGATTTATATTTTAATCGAGAAGCTTTCGCTTTCTCTGTCATTATTGTTTACCGTCATTCCGACTTTATGTTTGGTATTTTTTAGTTTTTTCGAGTTATTTTTTGTTTCCGACAAAAAAGCGGGGGATTTCTCCCCCGCTTAATATTTTAGTTTGTAATCATAATATTATCCAAAAAATATTTATGGATTTGATATGTAACATCTGAATAATATTCATCTAAACTCGTTTTTTCACTTTCGATATCTAATTGGTCGGAAAGTGCCGAATTTATTAAATATTCTTTAATATCCTTTTCTGCTTTTTTGCGGCAGGTTTCGTGAAATTCATCCATTGTCTGCCCTTTGATTTGAGATACGTAATCTTCAAACGACAAATCGTATATAGGCGCCATATCCTTTTGATTCTCAAAAATTCGATTTTTATGGGCCTCTATTTCTTTTTCGTCTAATTCAAACGTTGAAAGCCTTCTTACTTCATCATATATCCTTTCCTGTGCGTCAAGATAACATTTTACGTCAACGTATTTCTGTTCCTTTTCCCGACAATGTTCCAAGAAAGCCTCCT
>JAZRJC010000043.1:0-45992 GCA_045645605.1 Eubacteriales bacterium
CTGATTTGTAATCAGCAGGTTGTTGGTTCGACTCCGATCACCAGCTCCATTTTTTTGGGGGATTTCCCGAGCGGCCAAAGGGGGCAGACTGTAAATCTGTTGTCACTGACTTCGGTGGTCCGAATCCACCATCCCCCACCAAAAAATCCAAGTCTTATGACTTGGATTTTTTCATTTTTGCAAAGTTCGCACTAACGTAATTTTACCAAAAAAGGACAGAGGTCTATTTGATCTCTGTCCTTTTTTATTTATCAGTTAGTGTAATTATCGAAATAACCCTGAACGAGAACTACGGGGGTTCCCTTGTCGCCCGAGCCGCTCGTAAGGTCACAAAGCGAGCCGATAAGGTCGGTCAGCTGACGGGGTGTCGTTCCCTGAGACGCCATATTGCCAACGAGGTTTTCGCCCTTTGCCTTAATGCTCTCGGAAATCGCCTTCTTAAGCTCCTCGCCCGAAAGATCGCGATAATCGTTGTCTGCAAGATATTTGAGCTTCAGCTCGTTAGGTGTGCCTACAAGGCCGTCTGTAAATGCAGGGGATACAACCGGGTCTGCAAGCTCCCAGATCTTACCCTGAGGATCCTTGAATGCACCGTCGCCGTAAACCATAACCTCAACGCGCTTTCCCGTTGCGTCAAAAACCTTCTTCTGAATGTCAAGAACAAGCTCTTGGCATTCCTTCGGGAAAAGCTTAACAGTGCTCTCGGTTGACTTGTTTGAGCCGAGAAGTCCGTATTTTGAATTGAAGCCGCTGCCCTCAACAGACTCGGTCATAATGTCGTCAAGTCCGCAAACCGTCTTTGCTCCGTTTGCCAGAAGAATTCTCTTTGTTCGAGCGCGTGTGTGGATATCACAGTTGATAACGCAGTCCGTGTAGTTAAGAATAGTCTTTGCCTGATTTGCAAAAACAACCTCAACCTCAGCGCCCTCTTCCTTTATGATGCTTGAATAATATTCAACGTAGTCAACGCCTGTGAACTCGTGAACTCCGTAGCCGAAAAGCTCGCGATAGCGCTCAAGAGTAAGCACGTCGCTATAGGGATTCACTCCCGCCTCGTCGATTTTGTCAATGCTGAGGAGTGCGTTTCCAACCTCGTCTGACGGATAGCTTAACATCAACACGATCTTCTTCGCTCCCCTTGCAATTCCGCGAAGGCAGATTGCAAATCTGTTGCGCGAGAGAATCGGGAAAATTACACCGACGGTTCCTCCACCGAGCTTTGCGCGAACGTCCTTTGCAATATCGTCAACCGAGCAGTAATTTCCCTGCGCTCTTGCAACGATTGATTCGGTGATAGAAATAACGTCACGATCATTTATCGGAAAGCCCTCTATCTCTGCCGCCTCAAGCACGCTGTCCGTTACGATTTTTGCAAGATCGTCCCCTTCTCTTATAATAGGGCAACGGATACCTCTTGAAGTTGTTCCGACTCTGCGTTCGTTCTGAACCATTTTAACCCTTCCTCTCCGACATAACGCAGCCAATGGCCGTGCTATGCGATAAATAAAATTATTGATTTCATCTCAACTATATTATTTTATCAAAAAGTGCAGAAAAAATCAATATATATTTTGTAAAAAATCAAAAATTTTTTCACCTATTATGTTATATATTTCCACTAAAATAATAATCGTCGAAAAAAGGCGTGTTTTTGTTGCAATAAGACAAATATTGTGGTATACTATATACAGTTTTCAGACGGGAGGTTTTAATATGAGAAAAATATTGTATATCTTGCCGATTTTATCGCTTTTGATCCTCATACTCGTTTCCTGCTCGGGAGGCGCGCAGAACGCAAACGCCATAAGCACTGTAAGCTACAATCCCGAGACCGAAAGAATAGAAATCAAGGCAACTCTTGACAAGGAAACGGCAAAGGAATACCGCCACGAAAACATATATTTAATGGAATTTTTGCCCCACGAAATGGAGGCTGACGTATCGACTCTCGTTCCCGTGTCGCAAGCAAAGGCAGACAGAAAAATGGAATTTTCTCTGCCCTACAGAACGGATTCGCAAACGAGTCTTTATTCAGGCTTTGCTTTAGCGGTTTTCAACAGAACGAGCGGATACGAGCGTATAACCGAAATCAAGCATATCGAGAATCCCGAGTCTCTTGCCAAAAGCACCGAAAAATATCCCGAATATCCCTCAATCAAGGGTCTTTACATAGGAACGCTCGCGGAGGTAGAGCCGCTTGGCGTCCGCCATACCGTCATAAGGGTCAGCATTGACGGGCTTATATCCGACGGAAAGTCTAAAAACGATATCTCCTACTCCTTCAACGGAGATAATTATTTCTTCAAAAAGGACGAGGTCACAGCGCTCGACTACAAGATAAAGAATCTTACCGAGATGGGAGTCGAGGTCTTTCTCGAATTCACTCTCGACACGCCTCCAAAGGAGCTTGACTCCACCACGTCAAAAATTGCGGCATCTCCAAATCTCGGACGTCGAGATGACTCTCCCGAGGGCGAGGACAAAACGGAAACGCATTATGCGATGTCGGTTGATAACGCTGCGGGATATCGCTATCTCGCATCTGCTTTTGAATTTATAGCCGCGCGTTACACAAGAACGGACAAGGAATTCGGCTTTTGCGGTGCTTTCATTATAGGACACGGAGTCAACAATCACCAGACTCTGAATGCGGATACCGCAAGAACGCTGACCTCCTCTGCCGAGACCTACGCAAGACTTCTGCGTCTTGCCAAAACCGCCCTTATTTCAAATTATTCAAACGGCAAGGTTTTCATCTCGCTTGACGGAGTCTGGTCCTATTCGGCAGACAAGTCCGCCGACGGCGAGAGCACAGGCGCGCTTCCCTCGGCCGAAAGACTCAATTTCGGTGCGGAGGAATATATCTCGGCCGTAGCCGATGCAATAAAGAAGGACGGCAATTTTGACTATGGGATTGCCGTGATTCCTCACGCAGCCTACCAAAAAAACGACGTCTGGAACTACAATGCCTCTGATTATCCCGACGGTGAGAAGCACCTGACCATCAAGAATTTATCTCTTATAACCGAGCTTTTATCAAGCCCCGAGCTTCTTTTCTCGGAGGAAGAACGCGAGCTTATAATATACGACTACACTATTCCTCATCTTGAGTCGGAGGGAGCGGACGGAGAGCGTCGCTCGGCATCCTCCTATGCCTACGCTTATTATATGGCGCTTGACGCAGGTGTCTCCGCCTTTATATACAACGGTCAGTGGGACGGAATGTCAGAGGGGCGCGACGGCGGACTTATCTCCGTGACCTCAAGCGAGCGAGCGCACACGCGTAAGATATATGAGGTGTTTGCCGATATCGACAGATATGAGGCAGGCGTCCCCGACACCTACAAATCACTCCTTTCGGGTACTGATTTTGAGGAAACATATAAGGAAAACAAGAAGGAAACCGAATACAGAGACGTCGTATCGGGCAAATCAACGGCAAGCAAGCCGAAGGATATCGACGATTACACGATAACTACTCTCTTTGATTTTTCAGACGGAAAGAAGGGTAATTTTTACCCCTATTCGGGTGCTCTTTTCATAGAAATCGGGGAAAGCGACGCATTTGCGGGCAAAAGCTGCCTTTTTGCCGAGCTTTATCCGCTTCATCTCGCTGATAAGGCGGGAGTTGCCGCGAAAATTTCGCCCGAGAGCTTTGCAGGCGGCAAAAAATTAGCACTTTCGCTGAAATCGGAAATTCCCTCGGGAAACGTAGCGGATATCATTCTCACCCTCTCGCAGAAAATGGGGGAGGAGAGCGTTTTCTATTCCTCGTCGGCAACGATTCAGGCAGGAAATCCGCAAACGGTATATTTTGACATTTCAGAGCTTGATATGGACGATGAGAACGGCGACGTTACGATGGCAATTCTACTTGTTGCCGACAGTCTGCCCTATCCTCTGACCGATGAGGAGGGATACACCTCCGGCTTCTCGCTTGAGATATCAGAGGCGTCGGTGCTTGTGTCAGAGGCGTCCTACGTCTGGCTTATCATTCTTATCTCTCTTATTCTCCTTTCGGCTATCGGGGTTTTTATCTACTTCTTCGTTCTCGGAAGAAATAACCGCAGTCGTCACGGCAATATGAGAGGCCGGGGCGTAACGCAAGGACGAGGCACACACGGCGGCAGACCGCCCCAAAGCAGCAATCGACCAAACGTCCCCCGTGCAAACAACGGCCCGGCTCAAAGGCCAACCGGAAACCCGCCTCACTTCACTCCAAGAGGCTGATTTGACGATATCTTCTTGAAAGGTACAGTATATGGATGCAAAATTTGAAATAAAAACCGATGATTTTTACTGTCGCTCTCGGCTCGGAGATATAGGAAGTCGTCTTGAATGCTCTCCGCATCTTCATTACTCGATAGAATTTTTCCTTTTGCTTGAGGGGGAAACGACAGCCTATATCGACTCTGTTGAATATAAGGTGTCGGCGGGCGAGCTTTGTATCGTCTTTCCAAACCAGATACATCAGTTCAAATCGCACCCCGACGAAAAATATATTTTAGTTATCGTAAACCCCGATATTTTGCCCGAGGTGGGCGACCTTTTCACAAAAAGCGTTCCCGAATCGCCGATTATCAAATGCGAGGAAACTGCAGACAAGACAAAGCAGCTCATGCTTGATCTTGTAAGCGTGTCGGCAGGGCCGTACAGGGATATAATCATAAAGGGCCTTCTTCTCTCCTTCTTCGGTCTTGTTTTCCGCGAAAAGCCTCTCGTTGAGCAAAGGGCGGAAAATTCTCACGCACTCAAAACAGTCGTTAATTATTGCTCAAGAAACTTTTCTCTTGACCTCTCTCTTGATTTTCTCGAAAATCAGCTTCATATAAGCAAATATTATATCTCGCATCTCTTCAGCCAGACTCTCGGCATACGATTTAACGACTACATAAATTCACTCCGCATAACCGACGCCTGCCGTCAGCTAAAAACGACTGACAAAACAGTGACCGAGATCTCGGAATACGTCGGCTTCAACACGCTTCGCACCTTTAACCGAGCCTTCGCGAAGCAAATAGGTATGTCGCCGAGCGAATACAGAAAGAACGCCATGCAGAAATCTATCTTCGCTTAATCAATAGCCGTCTGATATACGTAAAAACACGAAACAGAAAGAGAAAGGACACTTTTCGGAAAACCCAAATGAGTTATATAAAGAAAACCGAGCACGTCGATCTGCCCGCCGTTATGGAAATTATTGATGAAGCAAAGGCCTATATGCGAAAAAGCGGCATCGACCAATGGCAAAGAGGCTATCCGTCGGAGGAAACTATCAAGGAAGACATAAAAACAGGGGACGGATATCTGCTCGTCTCAGGTAGATGCGGAATTATCGGAACCTTTTGTCTTACCTTCTCGCACCAGCCCGAATACGACTACGTCGAGGAGGGCGGCTTTTCGGTCGGCACGTCGGCAGCACTTCACAGAGTTGCCATAAAAAACAGCGAAAAGGGCCGCGGCAGAGCCGCAAAAATCGTAAAATTCGCCGCCGAGGAATGCGAAAAGCAGGGGCGGGAATACCTCCGTATCGACACGCACAAGAATAACCTATCCATGCAAAGAATGCTTATAAAAAACGGCTTTTCGCCCGTGGGCTTTATTTACACGGAATGTATCCGAGACGATATCCACCGCCGAATCGCTTTTGAGATGAAAATAGGAAACAAATGAAAAACGCTTATATAGAGATTACGAACGTATGCAATCTTAACTGCTCGTTCTGTCCCTCTCACAAAAGAAATAAACGCTTTATGTCGCCCGAGGAATTTGCGAAAATTCTCGAAAAAATTGACGGTCAGGTTGAAAACGTTTTCCTGCATCTTATGGGAGAGCCTCTCCTGCACCCACGCTTATCCGAAATACTCGATATTGCCGATAAATTTGATATAAGCGTGAAAATCACGACGAACGGAACGCTTCTTCATAAAGCCCTTCCGATACTCGTAAAATCAAAAAACCTGAAAACTGTCAGCATCTCGCTCCATTCCTTTGAGGCAAACGAGCTGATAGGCGAGGTAAGCTCATTCCACGAATACCTCTCGCTTTGTATTGAGTCGGCAAAGCGTCTTGCCGAGGCGGACAAGTTCGCAGTCCTCCGCCTCTGGAATCTGACAGACGACGATACCGCCTCCTCCTCAAATAAGGACGTGCTTGAAGCTCTCCATCATGCCTTCCCGTCCGAATGGACTCAAACGCACAGAGGCTCAAGGCTCGCTTACCACGTTTTTCTTGAGTGGGGTGAGCGATTTGCGTGGCCCGACCCTATTGCAGAGGAGAAAAAAGAGACAGAATCACTCCCGTCCGACGAAAAAAAGCCCTTCTGTCACGGTCTGTCCTCTCAAATAGGAATTTTGTGCGACGGCAGAGTCGTCCCCTGCTGTCTTGACAGAAACGGCGACATAAATTTAGGAAATATATTTGAATCCTCTCTCTCAGAAATATTGTCATCAGAGAGAGCGACGGCTCTTATCCACGACCTTCAAACAAGGCTTTACCGCGAGCCGCTTTGCAAGTCCTGCGAATTTTCAAAAAGACGCGAGCATAGCGGAGCTTAAAATAAACGATTACAAAAACGAAAGGACTATTATGCCTGAATTATTATCACCTGCCGGAAATTTTGAAAAGCTGAGGGCGGCACTCCTCTACGGTGCTGACGCCGTTTATCTTGCCGGAAATATGTTCGGTATGCGCTCGGCCGCCGATAATTTTACAAACGAGGAGCTTGCGGACGCTGTCGATTACACACACAAGCTCGGTAAAAAAATGTATCTGACAGTCAACACTATGCCGCGAGGATACGAATACCCCATTCTCGAAAAATATCTTTCCGAGATAAAGGACTACGGAATTGACGCGATGATCGTTGCCGACCTCGGAGTTATGGACACAATCAAGCGTATTATTCCCGATATGGAGATTCATATATCGACGCAGGCGAGTGCCGTCAGCGCCGCCGCCTGCCGCGCGTACTATAATCTTGGGGCGAAGCGCGTCGTTCTTGCAAGGGAGCTGACTATTGACGAGATACGCGAGATAAGAGCCGATATTCCGCCCGAGCTTGAGCTTGAGGCTTTTGTACACGGCTCAATGTGCGTCTCCTACAGCGGCCGCTGTATGCTCTCAAATTACCTGACGGGAAGAGATGCCAACAGAGGCGCCTGCACACAGCCCTGCCGCTGGAATTACAGTATAACCAATTACACGGTGACAGAGGAAAAGCGTCCCGATATTCCGCTTCCCATCGAGGAAAACGCGAACGGAACCTTTATTATGGGCTCAAAGGATATGTGTACGGTCACTCATATTCCCGAGCTTATGACAAGCGGTATCGACAGCTTCAAAATTGAGGGCAGAATGAAGAGTGCATACTACACGGCGGTCGTAACCAACGCTTACCGTATGGCAATCGACGAATATAAAAAGAACCCCGACGGATACGTCTTCAACCCCGATATTATGCGAGAGCTTGAGTCTGTCAGCCACCGCGAATACTGCACGGGCTACTATTTTGACAAGTCAGGCGAGGAAGCAAATCTCTGCAATTTCAACGGATACATTCGCGACAAGGCGTATTTTGCAACCGCCATATCGCCCGACGAATATGGCTTAAGCTATCCGACCTCTCATCCGATAGAAAATGAGAACGGCCGTCTGTTTGCCTTTATTCAGCGAAATAAGGTATCGGTCGGCAGCTCTGCCGAGATGATTTCCCCAAATAAAACGGGACAGCCATTCCATATCACCGAGCTTTATGACGAGCGCGGCAACGAGCTTGAGTCAGCGCCCCATCCGTCAATGCTGTTTTTCGCAAGAGTACCCTTTGAGGTCTCCCCCGGCGACATTATGAGAGCCGGCGAGGAATAACCTCCCCCCGACTGTTGCTTTTTTGTAAATCACTTTTATACTAGGATAAATTTTTCAGATAAAGAGGCAAAAAATGATACGTTATCTTTTACCGAAGGAAGGCAATTTTTATAAGGCTAATCTTCACGTACACTCAAACATTTCGGACGGAGCGTGGACTCCCGCCGAGATAAAGCAGGAGTACAAGAAAAGAGGCTACAGCATAATTTCAATAACAGACCACGAGCTGCTTATCCCCCACCCCGAGCTTTGCGACAGCGAATTTTTAGCAATTACGGGAGTTGAGGTGGCGCTTGGCAGCGGCCCTTATTCGTATGCACCCTCGGTGCACCTGAATCTTTTCGCAAAGGAGTCCGCAGTCGACATCTATCCAACCTTTAGTGAGCACCATATCTGGCTTCCTCATTCATTTCGGTACGTCACCGACAAAATGAGAAGGGTGGATTATATTTACAACGGCTACAATCAAGAAACCGTGAATAAAATTATTCGCCTCTCAAATGACGCCGGCTTTCTCGTTTGCTTAAACCACCCGCGCGGCTCACTTCAGTCCTTCAGGGATTACGGGGGCTTACGAGGCCTTTGGGGAGTTGAATGCTATAACACGAGCGCCGACGCCGCCGGTCTTTGCGACACTATTATACCGATTGAAGACCTTTTGCGAAGCGGCGAGAGGGTCTTGCCCGTCGCGGCAGACGACTCTCACGACCTCCGTCATATCGGCGGATATACGCAAATAAAGGCAAAATCGCTTGAATACGGCGACGTTATACGAGCTCTTCAGGCAGGCGACTTTTATTCAACAACCGGCCCCGAGATAAGCGAGCTTTATTTCGAGAACGGACGCGTGCATATCGAATGCTCGGGCGTAAAGAGTATTCTTCTCAATTCGGCACACCGATTTGCAAAAAGTCTGACGGCAGACGCCTCGCCTATCCGCTCCGCCGATTTTGATATAAGCGAGCTTCAGGACTCGGCAAAGAAATATTCCGACACATACGGAAAGAGCGAATATTTCAGGCTGTCTCTTACCGATTTCGACGGCAAGTGTGCATACACGAGAGCATATTTTATCGACGAGCTGAGATAAAAATCAAAAAAGATATATATTTTTCGAATATTGCTTGAAATATTTACAGAAATAGTATAAAATATAAATTAAGATAAGGTATATCCCCATCGAAAGGAAGTTAATTATGGCAGACATCAATGCTTTTAAGAAAAATCAGGAGACAAAGGTAATCGACACGACAAGAAAGCTCCGAATAGGCATCATCGGTACGGGCGGAATTGCAAACGCTCATATGAGAATTTACCTTGAACAGCCCGACGTTGAGGTCGTTGCAGGCTGCGACATTATTCCGGGAAAGGCAAAGGCTTTTTTTGAGGCCTACAATCTCGACGGTATAAAAACAGACTATAAGAACCACGAGGAAATGCTTGACGACGAGTCGCTCAAACTTGACGCGGTGTCTATCTGCACCTACAACAGCCAGCATACGAACTGCGCCCTTTACGCGCTCAAAAAGAAGATCCACGTCCTTATTGAAAAGCCCTTCACCGTGACTCTTGACGAGGCGGTTGAAATCGTGCGCGCCGAGAAGGAATCAGGCTGTGTTATGACAGTCGGCTTCCAGCCAAGAGGCGACGAAAATATGAAGATGATAAAGAAGATCGTCGAGAGCGGCGAGCTTGGTCAGATATACTACATTCAAACGGGTGGCGGACGCCGCCGCGGTATTCCGGTTAACGGAGGCAAAACAAGCTTTGTCGAGAAGGATAAGGGTGCTTACGGTGCTCTTGGCGATATCGGCTGCTATTCTCTCGATATGGTGCTTAACGCCATCGGCTATCCGAAGCCTCTGACGGTTTCGGGATATCTCTCGGATTTCTTCGGCAAAGATCCAAACTATTGTACCTACGTAAAGGAAAACACCTCACATATAGCAAAGATGTTCGGCGTTGACGATTTCGCCGCCGCCTTCGTTCGTCTTGAGGGCGGAATCATACTTGACTTCCGCATCGCTTGGGCTATGAATATCGACACCCCCGGCGACACGATCATTCTCGGAACAAAGGGCGGCTTACGTATCCCTTCAACTCCGCACTGGGGTGGCTCAGTCGGTGGTAACATGACTGTTTATCACGAGGTTGCGGGCGAGCAGGTTGAAACGGTTATTCCGATTCTTGAAAACTCCGAAAACATCTGGACTACCAAGATCCGTTCCTTCCTTGAGGCTATAAAGAACGGAACTCCTTCCCCCGTTCCCTCACAGCAAATGCTCTATAATCAGGCAATCCTTGACGGAATCGCAAAATCTGCCGAGATCGGCCGCGAGGTTGAGATCGTTATTCCCGAAATATAAAATTTGTAAAGAAAAAGGGTGTTGCAACCGCAACAGCCTTCTTTATTAGTTATATACTATAGTTTTTCCGTAGATTACGATGCTATTTACCTTGCCACTATCATCAAAGCGAAGATATGCCACGTTGTATTCTTCAACAGCATCAATATCAAGCTCGTTGACGGTAGTTTCAGTCTCACCGTTCTCTATGTACGTGTAAACCTCTACAACCTTTACGTCCTCACTTACTCCAACAGTGTAAAGCTTATCCGCAAAGCTTTCCTTTGCGTCTGCGTCATAATTGTAAGGGGCTAACAAAAGGGTGTTGTCCTCCTCTACGCAGCTCAAAATCGTTACACAAATATCATTTCTGGGGTTAATAAACTGCTTTTCATAATCGGTAAAGTCCTCATCGGCAGCTGTGTTGGCATTTTTGAAGGTCATTACCATATCTAAAAAGCTGACACATAAATAATATTCGTCGCAAAAGATAAGCTCGATATCAAGAAATTCGTTCTCGTCGTAGCTTGCGTAAGCTCTGATGATTCCGCTTCCCTTTTGGTGATAAAAGCTATCGTACAAATCAAAGTCCATAAAAGGCTCTCCGCAATCACAATGCATTGAGAAGCGTCCGTTCTCTCTGAAGTTGATGCGTATGTTTTCGCCTATAACCTCGTCAAAATGCTCCCATTTCGCGTAAACCAGACAGTCAAAATCTGTCCCTATTGCCGCTTCAACCGACGACTCAAGAGCCTCCGTCTCATCAGAATCGGGCGTTGATGCGCCGCAAGAGAAGAGCGAGAGGGTAAGTGCAAGGATAAGCATTGATAAAATAAATCTTTTCATATTAAACCTCCTTTAATAAGCAGTTATGAAAAAGGGCTGTATCAAAAGGTACAGCCCTTAAAAACAAACTTAACCGATTACGCGAACCTTGATCATGCCGTCAATAGCATTGAGCTTCGCGATCGTGTCCTCTGCGAAATCGCCGGTTGTTTCAACAAGAGTATAAGCGTTGTTGCCCTTTGAACGATTTACGAGATTTTCGATATTAAGTCCCTGCTCGGAAACAACGCCCGAGATCTGTGTAAGGACTGTGGGTATATTCTTATGCATAGCGCAAAGACGCTTTGTTCCGGGAACGAACGGAACGATTACGTTCGGGAAGTTTACGCTGTTCTTGATGTTTCCGTACTTTATAAAGTCGTCAAGCTGACGCGCTGCCATTACTGCGCAGTTGTCCTCAGACTCCTCTGTTGATGCACCAAGGTGAGGAATTGCGACAATCTTATCCTCGCCAATAACCTCAGGTGTGGGGAAGTCGGTTACGTATGCGGAAACCTTGCCTGCGGCAATAGCTTCCTTCAAGTCTGCCGCGTTTACGAGGTCTGCACGTGAAAGATTGATAATCTTAACGCCGTCCTTCATAAGAGCGAGAGATTCCTTGTTTATCATATTCTTCGTTTCAGCAGTTGCAGGAACGTGAAGAGTGATATAGTCCGCTGTCTTATATACCTCCTCAAAGGTTGCAACCTTTGATACATGACGTGAAATGTTCCAAGCCGCCTCAACTGTGAGGTAAGGGTCGCAGCCGACAACCTTCATTCCGAGGTGGGTTGCTGTGTTTGCAACCATACCGCCGATAGCGCCAAGACCAATTACGCCAAGAGTCTTGCCTGCAATCTCGCCGCCAGCGAACTTGGATTTGCCCTTCTCAACTGTCTTTGCAGCATCGGGATCGTCTGCCAATGTCTTTGCCCAGTCGATTCCGCCGACAATATTTCTTGCCGCCAAAAGGATAGCCGCAACGGCAAGCTCCTTAACGCCGTTAGCGTTAGCACCGGGTGTGTTGAAAACAACGATACCCTCATCTGAGCAACGGTCGATCGGAATATTGTTTACGCCTGCACCGCAGCGCGCGATTGCCTGAAGACTTTCTCCAAACTGCATATCGTGCATAGCCGCCGAGCGAACCATAATTGCGTCGGGATTTGCAACGTCCTCGCCAACGTTATATTCTGCGCGGTCGAAAATGTCTGTTCCGACCTTCGCGATCTTATTCAAAAGCTGAATGTTTTTCATCGTATTTTCCCTCTGTTATATAAATTTTTATATAGCGATTGAGCACGCTATTAGTTTTTGGGGTTGCTCGCCGCAAAATTCTTCATGAATTCAACGAGCGCAACAACTCCGTCGTACGGCATAGCGTTATAGATAGAAGCTCTCATTCCGCCAACAGAACGGTGGCCCTTGAGGTTCTTGAGGCCTGCCTTGCCCGCCTCTGACGCAAACTTCTTATCAAGGTCAGCGTCACCTGTAACAAAGGTTACGTTCATCATAGAACGGCTGCTCTTCTTAACGGGTGCTGTGTAGTAGTCCTGAGAATCGAGATAATCGTAAAGGTAGTTAGCCTTCTTCTCGTTCATCTTCTTCATCTCGTCAAGACCGCCAAGACCCAAAATCCACTCGTAAACGAGCTTTGCCATATAAATTGCATAGCAGGGAGGAGTGTTATACATAGAGCCGTTTTCTGCCATTGTCTTCCATTCGAGCATCGTGGGCATTTTCTCGTCTGCAAAGTCGAGAAGGTCCTCACGAACGATAACGAGCGTAAGTCCTGCGGGAGCCATATTCTTCTGCGCGCCTGCGTAGATTACGCCAAACTTTGAAACGTCAACAGGCTCGGAAATGATGCAGGATGACATATCCGCAACGAGCGGAATATCGCCTGTGTCGGGAATATAGTTATATTTTGTACCGTAAATTGTGTTATTGAAGCAGATGTGAACATAGGAAGCGTCGGGACGGAACATATCGCGAGTTACCTCGGGAATGTGGTCGAAGTTATCCTCCTTTGTTGTTGCAACGCACTTTACGTCATAGCCCATTTTCTGTGCTTCCTTATATGCCTTGCCGGAGAACTGACCTGAAACGATATAGTCTGCCTTGCCTGTTCTGCCGATAAGGTTAAGCGGAACTGCTGCAAACTGTGTTGAAGCGCCGCCCTGAAGGAAAAGAACCTTATAATTATCGGGAATGTTCATAAGCTTGCGGAGCATAGCCTCGGCATCGGCAATAATTGCCTCATAGTCGGGAGATCGGTGGCTCATTTCCATAACTGACATACCTGACTCGCCGTAACAAATAAGCTCTGACGCCGCTTTTTCGAGAACGGGAAGAGGAAGCATAGAAGGGCCTGCCGAGAAATTGAATACTCTATTCATAATTTTACCTCCAAAGCCGTATAGGCTGAAAAATTTGATGATAACTTACATATTATAAATAAGAAATCAAGTTTGTCTTTATTTTACACCAACTTGATAAATATGTCAATAGTTCTGTATACATTTCTCCGAAAAAAACAAAAAATGTGATAAATTCGAAGGGATTGTAAGCAAAGTAACGGATAAACAAAAAAAGCCACTCGCGAGAGTGGCTTTTTTTATATTACTGTGCAGCGTCAACGATCGCTGTAAACTTTGAAGCAACAAGAGAAGCTCCGCCGATAAGTCCGCCGTCAACGTTCTCCTTTGCGAGAAGCTCGCGGGCATTGGCGTCGTTCATTGATCCACCGTACTGAATGATGATCTCATCAGCTGCCGCGCGTCCGTAAAGCTCGGCAATAGTTTCACGGATAACTCCGCAGGTTTCGTCTGCCTGCTCGGGAGTTGCCGTAAGACCCGTTCCGATCGCCCATACAGGCTCGTATGCGATGATTACGTTCTTCAGCTCTTCAGCCGTAACGTCCTTCAAGTCAAGCTTTGTCTGCATAGCAACGACCTCGTTTGTGATACCCGAGAGTCTCTGTTCCTTAACCTCGCCGAGACAGAGAATAACCTTCATGCCTGCCGCAAGAGCAGCCTTTGTGCGAAGATTAACAGTTTCGTCTGTTTCGCCAAAATACTGACGGCGCTCGCTATGACCGATAATTACGTACTCAACGCCCATTGACGTGAGCATTTTTGCGGAAACCTCGCCCGTATAAGCGCCCTTTTCCTCAAAATGCACGTTCTCGGCACCAATCTTGATGTTTGAGCCTTCAGCCGCCTTCATCGCGGGATAAATGTCAACGTAGGGTGCGCAGAAAATGATATCGCAGTTGTCTTTTCCTGCAACCATAGGCTTAATTTCATTGATAAAGGCTTCAGCCTCTGCAGGTGTGAAGTTCATCTTCCAGTTACCTGCAATTACAAAACGTCTACTCATTTTTGTTTCCTCTTTTAATTCTTTTTAATTGAAAATGTCAGGGTACTGTCCCGATTATTTATCCATAAGGCAGCTGATACCGGGAAGGTCCTTGCCCTCGAGGAATTCAAGTGAAGCGCCGCCGCCTGTTGAGATGTGAGTGATTCTGTCTGCAAAGCCGAGCTGCTCGCAAGCCGCCGCAGAGTCACCACCACCAACGATAGAGATGCAATCCGAATCAGCAAGAGCACTTGCTACCGCCATTGTTCCCTTTGCAAGAGTGGGGTTCTCAAATACGCCCATCGGGCCGTTCCAGATAACTGTCTTTGCTGTCTTTACAGCGTCGGCATAAAGCTTAATAGTCTCTGTTCCGATGTCAAGTCCTTCCATATCTGCAGGAATTTCATTTGAAGGAACTACCTTCACGTCAATAGGAGCGTCGATAGGATCGGGGAAGCTTTCAACAACCGTTGTGTCAACGGGGAGAAGGAGCTTAACGCCCTTCTTTTCAGCCAAAGCCATCATATCACGGCAGTAATCAACCTTTTCAGAATCGAAGAGGGACTTACCGATGCCGTAGCCCTTAGCCGCGAGGAAGGTATAAGCCATACCGCCACCGATGATAAGTGTATCAACCTTTTCGAGAAGGTTGTTGATAACGTTGAGCTTATCAGAAACCTTCGCACCGCCGAGAATTGCAACGAAGGGACGCTCGGGAGCCTCAAGAGCCTTACCCATAACGCCGATTTCCTTCTGAATGAGGTAACCGCAAACTGCAGGAAGATAATCAGCAACGCCTGCTGTTGACGCGTGAGCTCTGTGAGCCGCACCGAAAGCGTCGTTTACGAAAATGTCTGCCATTGACGCAAGCTCTTTTGCAAGGTCTGCGCCGTTCTTTTCTTCTCTTGCGTCGAAGCGAGTGTTTTCAATGAGAACTGCCTCGCCGGGCTTGAGAGCTGCAACCTTTGCCTTAGCGTCGGGGCCGATAATGTCCTCAGCAAAAGTTACCTTATCGCCAAGAAGCTCGTTAAGTCTGTCTGCAACGGGCTTGAGAGTAAGCTTCTTCTTGTCGCCCATAGCCTTTTCGAGATATGCTGCTGTTGCTGCTGCCTGCTCTGCCTCGGGAAGAGCTGCAACTGCCTTCTTTTCCTTCTTTGTAAGACCGAAGCCCTCTGTGAAGATATTATGAGGCTTGCCCATGTGTGAGCAAAGAATAACCTTTGCGCCATTTTCAAGAAGATACTTGATTGTGGGGAGAGCACCGATAATTCTCTTGTCACTTGTGATCTTGCCGTCCTTCATAGGAACGTTAAAGTCGCAACGAACAAGGCAGGTTTTGCCGGCAACGGCAATGTCTTCAATGTTTTTCTTGTTGTAAGTCATTTTTGAGATTTCCTTTCTTTTATATCAAATTAAAATTTACTGAATATTATTTTACCACAAATGCAGAAATTTTACAACAGTTTATTGTTAATTTTTTAGCAAGAATGAAAAAATCGTCAATCTTTCATAAAAACTCAGCCGAAATTCTTCATTCTTCGCATAACCCTGTCAGCCTGCGGCGTTAGTTTTTGCAACCTTTTCCTTCGCCGCCTCGTGCTCTGCATTCGTGCGGGAGAAATAAGTGTTTCCATAGTTATCCGAAACAAAATAATAATATTTTGTGGAAGCAGGCCAGAGAGCACAGGTTATCGCCTCATAACCGGGGTTTGCAATAGGCCCGGGAGGGAGTCCCTCATAAATATATGAGTTGTAGGGTGTATCGTATTTAAGATCCTCGCCCGTAAGCTCCTTCTTACGCTCGCCGTCACGCACCTGAATGGCGTACATAATAGTTGCGTCGCTCTCCATTCTCGGAAATCTTGAATCGTTCAGTCTGTTGTGGAAAACCGAGGATACCATCTCGTAGTCCTGCGAATATCTCGCTTCCTTTTCTATCATCGAAGCAAGCGTTATAATTTCGTCAACAGAATATCCAAGCTCGGTTGCCTTCTCGTAGAAGGCTTCCTCGTAAATTACGTTAAAGCGACTCAGAAGCTTATAAATTACCGTCTCCTCGTTACTGCGCAGATAGAAATCGTACGTGTCGGGATAGAGATAACCCTCAAGGCGATAGGTTCTGCCGTCAAGCTCCTGCATATCGAGAGCCTTCACGAAGGGGAAATCAAAATCATAGGTGTTGATGACCTCGATAAATCTCTCTCTCGTTCCGATTCCCTTCTCAACGAAGAGGTTTATGATCTCGTCAACGGTATAGCCCTCGGGAATCGTAATTCTGACGGACTCGTTCGTTTTCGTCTTGACAAAGGCTAAAAACAGCTCGTCGTAATTCATCATTCCGTTGACTACATACGTTCCCGCAACGAATTTATAGGTTTTGTCTATTTCCTTTATCTTTGCGTAAATATTTAAGAGAGATGGGTATTTGACAACCCCCGCCTCGCCCAGAATCTCGGATATTTCTCCGACGGTTGCATATTCGGGGATCACTACCTCAACCGCCTCGTCGCTCTTGATAAAGGCATACATATCGTTTGCAAAAACCACGATGTAATAAGCAAGAATTCCCGCGACGGCGAAAACGGCAACGATATAGACGATAGCCTTTATAAAGGCGGGGATGCTTCTCTTTCCGTCCGGCATCTCGTCGTCATACCGACTTTCCGCCAATTTCCGTCTGTCTATCGTTCTCGTGTCCTCGCTCTTTGACGAACGGGCGCTCACTGCCTTTCTTCTCGGCACGGGAGCAGCTGCCGCAGGCTTTCCGTAAAGGCCTCTGTTAGGCACGGCTTTGGGCGTCGGAGCTGCATTTTGTGCCGTCGTTGCCTTCGGCGTCAAACGGGCAGACGGAGTCTGCTGCGGCGCGGCCGACGGTCTTCTCTGATTTCCGCCCGACGCTTGGTTCTGAACCGAAGAGACGGGGGCTTTTGCGCTTGCCTGCGGCCTTTGTGCTACACCTTTGGCATTTGTCGGCGATGAATAGCCCTGTGACACGTTGCCTGTCGGAACGGGTCTCGGTCTTTTTATCTGTCCGCCAAGCTGTTGATTATAATTTTGCGCCGTTTGGTTTTGCGGCATCGGTCTTCCGACGGGCGGCGTCTGACGAGACGGCTGTACTCTGCCGTCACTCTGTGTGCCGTTTTGTCCCATCGGGGTAGATTGGCGATTGTAATTTTCATTGTTCATATAAACTCCTTGCCGCATATTCGTCGATAGCCAAGCTCGGCTACCGCACGCGACGGCTCAAAAGAATTTGATGTATCCCTCAAAAACGGATAACGTTACCTTCCAAGCGTAAGTGCCGCCACGAGAAAAATCAGGTAGCAAGCAAGACTTGGAGGAGTCAGAAGTGCTTTATAGTAAATATCAGATTGTTTTCTTTGTTGCTTTTCTCGGAGGTCATCGGCTTTTTTGCGTCTGCCTCTTCCCGATACCTCTCGCGTCCTGTCTGACGGCGAGGAGGAGGGCAGATTAGCCCTTGAATAACGGCGGTACAGTCTTGCCGCCTCACTGCAGAACAGAAAAAGAAAGACAAGAAGAACTGCCACGAGAATGAGAATGAAAAGCTCGTCGCTTCCCGTTGTTTTATAAATTTCGTTAATTGCACTCTGTCCAAAAAGTCCGTACATATTGAATAGGAAATGAAGGACTATTCCGCCGAGCAGCGAACGGGTCGCAAGCGTTGTCAGATGTATAACGATGCCTGCAAAAACGTAAATTATAAGCATCGGCAGGCTGAAATGAAGCATCGAGAAAAAGAGAGTCGTCATAACTATCGAGAGAGGAATTCCGTATTTTTCATATTCCGCCGATATGACTCCGCGAAACATAAATTCCTCGCATACGGCAGGTAGCGCCGCATAGGCAATAGTTATGATGAAGAAGGATTCCGCCGTTCCGTCGTGTCGGACGTTGTAAGTATTGTACAGCGAAAACTCCTCCGAGGCAGTTCCCGTTCCCGTTGCGATTCCGATAATTAATGAGCCACAAACAAGAATCACCGCACCAAGAAAAGCCAGAAGTATCTGCTCAAGCCCGACAGCGCGCAGCTTTAATCGCTTTGTAAAGTCCTCTCCCTTTATTTTGCAGTAGATTACCGAGGTTAAAAGAATAAGAACGACCTGCAAAGCTATAACCGTCAGATGTTGACCTCCGTCTATTCTCCCTGCAACGTCGAGCCATCCTGCCATAGCAACAAGGAAAAACACGAGCGCCACGAAAATAGGGGCGCTTATATAGGAACGTATTCCTTTTGTATCTGAAACAGCTATGAGATCACACCCTTTTCAGTTATAATTACGTCTGTTTTTATATCGTGAATATCACTCGGAAGCGGCTTATCCGATAAGCAAATCGAATAGGTCGGGGCTATCGAGACGATTGATAGCCGAGAGTGAGGATCTTTCCTTTTCAGGCGGATAATTTCATCAAAAAATCTGTCGTAATAGCCTCCGCCGTAGCCTATTCGCCCTCCGTACACGTCAAAAACAGCACCCGGCATAAGACAGAGCACCTTCGTTTCTTCTCCCGATTCTAAAAGCTCAGAGAAATTGACCTCCTTGCAGTCCTCGGTCGGCTCGGTGATTCCGTAATTGCCCGCGGAAAAATCGTCAAACGAGGAAATGGTCTTAAAAATCATCTTGCGTGTGTCAGGCAGACAAACGGGGAATGCCACCGTCTTCCCAAGTCGCAAGGCCTCCTTCGCAATAGGCAGAACGTCAACTTCGCCTTTTTTTGAGATGGGATAGTAGCAAAGGATCACGTCTGCGAGAGAAAAGTCGGACGTCGCTATAACGTTATCACAAATTTCTCCGTCAAGCCTTGCCCTTTCATCGACCGAAAGCGCTAAACGAAGTCCTATATAATGAGAGCGAATCGACTTTTTTTCTTCCGAAATGTTCATTTTGACTCCCAAAATCAGTCGGCAATAACAGCCGCACGAAGCTCCTCGGACAAAGACTCTCCGCAAAGAGCCGATATGAGCGAGAGCGCAAATTCGAGCGCTACACCCATTCCTTGCGCCGTAATTATTTTTCCGTCACGGATAACCTTTTTATTCGAGACACGCGCACCGCAAAGATGTTTTTCAAATCCCGGATAGCAGATAGCCTCTTTCCCCGAAAGATCTCCTCTTTTCCCAAGAATCATTGGCGCCGCACAAATTGCCGCTATATATTTATCGTTTTGAATGGCAAAATCAAGCGCCGAGTGAACGATATCCGAAGCGTCAAGGTTTTTCGTGCCGGGCATTCCGCCGGGAAGAATCACCATCTCGGTCTCCGATAGGTCAAGCGTCGCAAATTGAGAGTCCGTAATGTCGGCCTCAACCGCAATCCCGTGCGACCCCACAATTCTCTTGCCGCCAATACCAACCGTCGTTACAGTTGCACCCGCACGGCGAAGAAGATCAACAGGCGTCAGCGCCTCGATCTCCTCAAACCCTTCTGCCAAAAATAAATATATCATATTTTCTCCTCTTTTTCGGGGGCTCCTCGCCCGCATACCCCTCGCCGCCTTTTTGAAAAAAGGCTTGGCAAAAAACTTTCACCTTGGGGGGGTGGATTTTTAACTTACTCGCTACATAAAGCTTCTTTTTTTCTCAAAAAGCTCCGGCAATATCCTCAATCCTGCACTCAAGCTCTTCTCTCGTTGCAAGATTCTTGATCTTTACAATACCCGAGTCAAGCTCGCTCTTACCCATAATTACAACGTGCGAATATCCACCGCGAACAGCGTATTCGATCTGCTTGCCGATCTTCTTTATTCCGATATAGGGACTTGCAACGATATCATTTTCACGAAGCGCGTCAACTATCTTGCAGTATTCCTTCATCTCAACGTCGTCAAATCTCGCAACGAGCACACGGCTCTTGCCCTCGTCAAGATTCGGAACAAGCTTGTGCGACACGAGGAAGTTTTCAAGAGTAACGTCTCCGCAGCCGAAGCCTACTCCCGAAATATTAGTGTTCTTTACGAAAAGACCGACAAGGTTATCGTATCTTCCGCCGCCGAACATAGCGCGGTTATTTTCGGGGTCCTCGTCGAACACCTCAAAAACAGTACCCGTATAATAGTCAAGACCGCGGATAATTCCGAAGTCAAATACGCAATATTTATCAAGGCCGAGTGCCGTGATAGCGGCAAAGAGCGCGCGAAGCTCCGCTGAACCAACGGAATCGGGGCAAAGGGCAGTTGCCTCCTCAACGCTCATTCCGTAAAGAGCGTCGATTTTGGCAATCTTGTCCGCGCCAATGTTGAGCTCGGAAAGAGCCGCCTCATAAGCCTCTCTTGTGATCTTGTTCTTTCTGTCAACGATCTTTGAAACGCGGCGGCTTCCCTCGGCGTCTGTTCCGCAGATTGCCGCAATTACGTCATTGAAGAAGCGGCGGTTGTTGATATGCACCTTGAACATACTCTCGTCCGCACCAAAGCGACGAAGAAGCATTACGGCTGTCTGAATCACCTCAAGGTCAGCGTCATACGTATCACAGCCGAAGATATCGACGTTTATCTGCCAATGCTCGCGCAAACGTCCTCTCTGCGGACGCTCGTATCTGTAAAGGTTCGGAATACTGAACCATTTAAGCGGCATATTAAGGTCGCCCATCCTTGCCGCAACCAAGCGCGCTACGGTGGGGGTCATTTCGGGACGGACTGCTAAGCGGCGGCCGCCTCTGTCTGTGAAATTATATGTCTGCTCGTTTGCGATTTCCTCTCCGCTTTTTGCAATATAAAGCTCAAGGCTCTCAAGCATAGGGCCGTTGTATTCCTCAAAGGCGGCAAGCTTCAGCGCTTCCTTTACCTTATCGAAAAACCAATTACGGAGCTTCATATCCTCGGGATAAAAATCTCTCGTGCCTTTATAGGGTTGTGTTGATAATTTTTCCATAGTGCCTCCAAAAACCGCGTCGGCGGTTGCTTTTTTCCTTGTGATGTAATTGAAACAATTATTCAATTTTATAGTATATCACAAAAACTCGGCTTTGTCTATATTTAAGAGATATTTTTACCGTTTATTTACATATAAATATGCGTTTTTTGTCATTTGGCAGAAAAAAACAGCTCTCCGCCAACGAAAAAAGGCTGTCGGGGGAGCAAAAATCCACCCGACAGTCGCATTATATTCGTTTTTATATTTTCACTCAAAATTATATGCCTCAGGCGGAAAAAGACTCCACGGAAAAAGCTCCGTGTCGGGAATCTTCCTTACCGTTATTCTCTCACGTTTTCCACAGGGAAGCGTCAGAGAAATCGACGCCGACGCAAGTCCTATTGCGTGGTTTTTGATTCTGTTATCCGAGCCTCCGTATTTTCCGTCCCCTAAAATCGGCATTCGTCGGGAGGAGAACTGTACTCTTATCTGGTGCGTCCGCCCCGTATAAAGCCTTATCCTCACAAGCGAAACAGGTGTCCCGTCTGCCTCGTCGATGACACTTGCCATAAGCTTATACGAAAGCCTCGCCTCCTTCACCCTCGCACGCATACGGTCAACCACAAAGGTTTTGTTTATTCGCGAATCGTGGTAAAGAAGGTCAGTGTGCTCTCCCTCCTTGTCGGGCAAGCCCTTTACCACCGCAAAATATTCCTTTACGCAATCGTCCTTATCAGAAAAAGCCGCCTGCAGCACCCCTGCCGTTTTTTTGCTCTTCGATACGAGCATAACTCCCGAAACGCCTCTGTCAAGGCGGTGAATAAGCGAAAGCTCCTCTTTTTTTATCTGCCTTTCCTCTTCAATGAGAGAAAGAAGGTCGGGCGCGCTTGTTCCGTCGCCTTGCGACAGCACCCCCGCGGGCTTATAGCAAGCTATTACATTTCTGTCCTCAAGCAATATTTCCATAAGCTTCGCCCCCTTCGTGATTTAAGAAAATTATATCACACGGACAGACCAAAGTCAATATTCTCGAAGGACAATTTCTGCCTTCCAAAATATAACGAAAAGAAAAAAGCTGAAGAATAAATAAACTTTTTACAAAAATATTACAAAAAACTCTTGCAAAAAGCTGAAATCTGTAGTATAATAAAATGAAAATATTTTATGACTTAAATAAAATTCTTGGAGGATTAAAATTATGGTAGTAGCTGGCGATTTCAAAAACGGCGTTACGTTCGATATGGACGGACAGGTTATGCAGGTTATTGAATTCCAACACGTAAAGCCCGGTAAAGGCGCAGCTTTCGTTCGTGCAAAAGTTAAAAACGTTATCACAGGTGCTGTGATCGAAAGAACCTTCAACCCCACCGATAAGTTCGAGAACGCTTACATCGAAAGAAAAGAAATGCAGTATTCTTACGACGACGGTGACCTTTATCACTTCCTTGACACAGAGACTTGGGAGGAAACTCTCGTTGCTCACGACAAGGTTGGCGATAGCTTTAAGTTCGTTAAGGAAGAGATGCTCTGCAAGATCATTTCTTATAAGGGCAACATCTTTGACATCGAGCCCCCCACATTCGTTGAGCTTGAGGTTACTGAAACAGACCCCGGCTTTGCAGGCAACACAGCAACGAACACTCTCAAGCCCGCAACTCTTGAGACAGGTGCTACAATCAAGGTTCCGCTCTTTATCAACGTTGGCGACGTTTTGAAGATTGACACCCGTACAGGCGAATATCTCTCGCGCGCATAAACGCCTTATTGCTATTTGAAATTTTATGGGGAAGTTCATTTTGCAACTTCCCCTGAATTATATTAAATTAAACACGGAGGATTAAATTTATGACTATTTCCGAGAAGGCTGCTTATATCAAAGGACTTGCTGAGGGTCTTGCCCTTGACGAGACAAAACCCGAGGCGAAGCTTATAAACGAGCTTATCAATATTATCGGCGAGATGGCACAGGAGATTGCCGATCTTCACGAGGACGCTGATTACCTCAACGAATATATCGAGGAGCTCGACGAGGACCTTGGTGCTCTCGAAGAGGACTTCTATGATTGCGACGACGAATGCGGCTGTGGCTGTGGCTGCGATTGCGACTGTGGCTGCGATTGCGACTGTGACTGCGATTGTGACTGCGATTGTGGTTGTGGTTGTGATTGCGACGACCTTGATTGCTATGAAGCGACCTGCCCCGCTTGCGGAGAGGACGTTTGCTTCGATTCTTCCATCGACCCCACGAATCTCACATGTCCCGCTTGCGGCGAAAAGTTTGATTGCGAAATCGAGGAATAATAAAAAACAAAGGCGAAGGTTTAACCTTCGCCTTTTTGAAGGGAAAAGGGCGGATTTGATATCCGCCCTTTGTTTTTATCTGTTGTAAATCGGGAACTTCTCGCAAAGAGAAATTACTTCCTCGCAAACCGCGTCGCGCTTTGCGTCAAAATCAAACATCACGTCGTGGATAAAGCCTGCAACCTTCAGCATTTCAGCCTCACCAAAGCCGCGAGAGGTTATTGCGGGGGTGCCGATACGCAATCCGCTTGTGATAAACGGACTTCTGGGGTCATCAGGGATAGCGTTCTTGTTGGCTGTGATATGCACCTCGTCAAGACGGTGCTCAAGCTCCTTACCCGTAAGCTCAAGATCGCGAAGGTCAAGAAGCATAAGGTGGTTGTCGGTACCGCCCGACACCAGCTTTACGCCCTTTTCCATAAGAGCCGTTGAGAGCACGTTTGCATTCTTAACAACCTGACGCGCGTAAGCCTTGAAATCGTCAGAGAGAGCCTCGCCGAGAGCAACTGCCTTTGCGGCGATAATGTGCATAAGAGGGCCGCCCTGTGTTCCGGGGAATATAGCCTTGTCGATCTGCTTTGCAAGCTCTTCACGGCAGAGAATAAGACCGCCGCGAGGGCCACGAAGCGTCTTATGAGTCGTTGTTGTAACAACGTCTGCATAAGGAACGGGATTCGGATGCTCGCCTGCCGCAACAAGACCTGCAATATGAGCCATATCAACCATAAAATATGCGCCAACCTTGTCGGCAATTTCACGGAATCTCTTGAAATCTATAACACGGGGATATGCCGACGCTCCTGCAAGAATAAGCTTCGGCTTATGCTGGAGAGCCAGCTTTTCAACCTCATCGTAGTCGATAGTCTGCGTTTCACTTGAAACGCCGTAGGGAACGATGTTAAAATACTTACCCGAAATATTTACGGGTGAGCCGTGGGAAAGGTGGCCGCCATGTGCCAGGTTCATAGAGAGAACCGTGTCGCCCGGCTCAAGAAGAGCAAAGAATACGGCAAGATTTGCGTTTGCTCCGCTGTGAGGCTGAACGTTTGCGTGCTCCGCACCAAAAAGCTTTTTAGCTCTCTCGCGCGCGATCTCCTCAACCTCGTCAACGTAAACACAGCCGCCGTAGTATCTCTTTCCCGGATATCCCTCGGCATACTTGTTTGTCAAAACTCCGCCCGCCGCCAAAAGAACGGCCTCGGATACGATATTTTCACTTGCGATAAGCTCGATGTTCTGACGCTGACGGCAAAGCTCACGCTCGCAGGCTGTGGCAACGTCGGCATCAAAATTCTTCAAATCCTCAAAAAACATTTACGGTTCCTCCAAAATAATATATTGTAAATTCGCGACAGCGGGGCTTTTTATAAGCAAGCCGCCGCTTTTATTATGCTCCGTAAAGCAAAATTTAATTATTGTATCCCAAGTCGAATGCCTTTTTGTTTATCTCAACAAACTGCGGCTTTACGCTCTTCTCAATAGCGGATATCCACTTCTCATAAGGGATATCGAGATACTTTGCAAGTCTGCCCATAAGAACGATATTTACGCTCTTGACGTTTCCTGCACTCGTTGCAAGAGAAAGTGCGTCAATGGCGTCAACCGATACGCCCTTTGCAGAAAGCTCACAAAGAATAGTGTCGGGATATTCGGCAGCACCCGTGATTACGGGCATAGGCTCGATTTTCTGTGTGTTTACGATAATTTTACCGTCAGTGGCAAGACAAGCTGCGTGACGTGCCGCCTCAAGCTTCTCAAAGGAAACGATAAAATCAGCCTCGCCCTCGGCAATTATGGGGGAATAAACCTTCTCGCCGTATCTTACATAGGTAACGACAGAGCCGCCGCGCTGGCTCATTCCGTGTACCTCGCTTACCTTAACGTCATATCCTTCGTCGGTAAGAAGAGCACCGAGAAGCTTACTTGCAAGAAGGCTTCCCTGACCGCCAACTCCGACAATCATTACATTTTTAACCATATTATCTATCCTCCCCAACTTCGATAGCGCCAATCTTGCACATCTGCGTACAAACATCACAGCCCACGCACTGTGTAAAGTCAACGCAGGCCTTTCCGTTCTTCATACTGATCGCAGGACAGCCTATCTTCATGCACATCTTACAGCCGATACATTTTTCCGTGTTGATCTTAACGGGGGACTTCGCCTTTACGTATTTAAGAAGCATACAGGGTCTTCTTGAGATGATAACCGAGGGCTCGGGAGCAGCAAGCTCCTCTACCACCGCCGTCTCACATTCGGCAAGGTTATAGGGATCAACCACTCTTACTCGCTTGATACCGATTGCACGGCAAAGCTCCTCAAGGTTCACCGCCGCCGCAGGCTCACCCTTAATGTTGTAGCCCGTCGTGGGGTTCTGCTGGTGGCCCGTCATACCCGTAATTGAGTTATCAAGAATAATTACGGTTGAATTTGAGCCGTTGTATGCGATATTGACAAGACCCGTCATACCCGAGTGCATAAAGGTCGAATCACCGATTACGCAAACAGTCTTCCCCTCGCTCTCAGCTCCGCCCGCCTTATTAAAGCCGTGGATACCCGACACAGACGCACCCATACAAAGAGTTGAATCAAGGGCGTTGAGGGGTGCGGCGCTTCCGAGCGTGTAGCAGCCGATGTCACCGAGAACGGTGATCTTCTTCTTTGAGAGTATGTAGAAAAGACCTCTGTGAGGACAGCCTGCACACATAAGCGGAGGACGAACGGGGATAGGCGAATCTGCCGATCTTGATTCTGGAAGAGGCATGCCAAATGCCGCCCTTATCGTCTTCTGATTAAATTCGCCGATAGGAGAGAACATCTCCTTACCGATACAGTCTATGCCGAGATTTTTAACGTGAGATTCGATAATTCCGTCAAGCTCCTCGATAACGTAGAGCTTCTTTACGCCTGCCGCAAAGTCGCAAATAAGCTTCTCGGGAAGAGGATTTACGATACCGAGCTTCAGAACAGAAACTGTGTCACCGAATACCTCCTTCACATACTGATAGCAAGTTCCCGAGCAAATAATACCGATATCAGCTCCGCCTGCCTCAACTCTGTTAAGCACACTTACGTCGCCAAGAGCCGCGAGCTTCTTCGTTCTTTCCTCAACGAAGGGGTGACGGCGGATAGCGTTTGCGGGAGCCATAATAAACTTCTGCGGATTTTTTTCGTATGTAGGGAGTGCCTTCTCTTGTCTTTCGCCAAGCTCAACAGCTCCCTGTGAATGAGCAATTCTCGTGCAGATACGGACGATTACGGGTGTATCGTATTCCTCCGAGATGTCAAACGCCGCCTTGACAAACTCCTTTGCCTCGCTCGAATCGGATGGCTCGAGCATAGGAACCTTTGCCGCAATTGCGTAGTGTCTTGAGTCCTGCTCGTTCTGGGACGAGTGCATAGCGGGGTCGTCGGCTACGAAAATAACCATACCACCGTTAACTCCCGTATAGGAAAGGGTGAAAAGAGGGTCTGCCGCAACGTTAAGACCTACGTGCTTCATAGCACAAGCCGTTCTTACTCCGCGAAGAGACGCTCCGAAGGCAACCTCACAAGCAACCTTTTCGTTGGGTGCCCATTCGCAGTAGATTTCGTCGTATTTTGCCGCAAATTCGGTGATTTCGGTAGAGGGTGTTCCGGGATAGCTTGATACTACCTTCGCACCTGCTTCATAAAGGCCTCTTGCAAGAGCCTCATTACCAAGCATCAATTTTTTCATCAGTATATCTCCTTTTAATCTATCTAAAAATCAAGCACCGAGGCTGTCTGTAATCTCAACCGTTTTTGTGTCGTTATAGCATTCAAACGCCGCATCGACGTTCTCGGGGGTCGTCTTTTTGGTCAAAAGGCTGACTACGGGAACAAGAACGAGTCCACCAAGCATAGCGAACACGCCCGAATAGAGCGAATTTCTGAACACGAAGGAAAGAACGGGAATATCTGCAACCGAGATAAATCCGAGCGAGATAAGGAGCTGGACAAGCTCAAGTCCAACGCCAAACACGAAGGATACCACCACTGCCGCCTTCGTAGTCCTCTTCCAGTAAAGACCGTAAAGGAAGGGTGCGAGGAAGGCGCCTGCAAGTGCGCCCCAGGAAACGCCCATCATCTGTGCAATATAGATATTGTTAGTTCTCGCCTGGAAAATCGCAATAGCGGCGGAAATAATAATAAACACAACGATAAATGAACGCATAGTAAGCATCTTTTTCTTCTCGCTCATTCCCTTTTTCGAGAGAGGAGAGAGGAAGTCGAGTGTGATCGTCGAGCCGCTTGTCAAAACGAGAGATGAGAGGGTTGACATAGATGCGGAAAGCACGAGCACAATAACGACCGCAATAATTACGGGGGAGAGAGTTGAGAGCATTCTCGGAATGATCGCGTCAAAGCCGTTTGCTTTAACGTCAACGTCGTAAAGACGTCCGAATCCGCCAAGGAAATAGCATCCGCCCGCAACAACAATAGCAAAAAGAGTGGAAATAATCGTTCCCTTTTTGATCGAATCTTCATTTTTGATAGCATAGAACTTGCCAACCATCTGAGGAAGTCCCCAGGTGCCGAGCGAGGTAAGTAAAACAACGAAAATAAGGAACACAGGATCAGGGCCTATGAATGATGCATACTCCCAGCCGCCATTCTCGCCCGTTGCGAGATTTCCAATAGCAGCCATAAGTCCGCCGTTATCAGAAAGCACCGCCAGAATTACGGCAACGATACCGCCAAGCATAATAAGTCCCTGGATAAAATCGTTGATTGCAGTTGCCATATAGCCGCCGACAAGAACATAGACACCCGTCAGCACCGCCATAACGATAACGCATACGGCATAGTCCATTGAGGGAAATACCATGTGGAAAAGTCTTGAAAGACCGTTATAGAGAGAGGCTGTATAAGGGATAAGGAAAACGAACGTGATAAACGACGCCGCAATTTTCAGCCTCCTTGAGCCGAAGCGCTCGCCGAAGAAATCGGGCATAGTTTTGCAGGAGAGATGCTGGGTCATAATTCTCGTGCGTCTGCCGAGAACGCTCCAGGCAAGAAGCGAGCCGATGAAGGCGTTTCCAAGACCTATCCAGGTTGACGCAAGACCGAAGTTCCAGCCAAACTGTCCCGCATATCCAACGAAAATTACCGCCGAAAAATAGGACGTTCCGTAAGCAAAGGCGGAAAGCCAAGGTCCAACCGAGCGTGAGCCTAAAACGAAGCCGTTGACGTCTGTTGCATTCTTTCTTTGACGAATGCCGATAATTACCATTACGGCAAAGAAGAAGACGCACATAGCAAGGGTTAAAATCATAGTAAGCATTGTGAAAACCTCCGATGACGGTTTGCGTTTGAGGTTTTATGTGCAAGCCGTCAAAAAACTAATGAAAATTTTTGAGCGTCAGCTCTTGTTTTGTATCGAAACTAAAAGGTCGGCACCGTATAGCTTGCGGAGCTTCGGCTTTTCGATTTTTCCCGTGGGATTTCGGGGCACGTCGGCAAAAATAATCTTGCGCGGACGCTTATATCTCGGCATACCGTGACAAAATTCGTTAATTTCCTCCTCGGTACATTCAACCCCGTCCTTTATCTGAATAATAGCCGCCGCAATCTCGCCGAGTCGCTCGTCGGGAAGTCCAATAACGGCTACGTCGTGAACCTTATTGCAGCCTCTTATATAGTCCTCGATCTGTACGGGATAGAGGTTTTCTCCGCCCGTAATAATAACGTCCTTTTTGCGGTCAACAAGGAAGATAAAGCCGTCCTTATCCCGCATCGCCATATCGCCCGTAAAGAGCCAGCCGTCGCGGAGCGTCTTTGCCGTCGCCTCGGGGTCGTTATAGTAGCATTCCATAACGCCGTCACCCTTTAAGCAAAGCTCGCCTACGTCCTCGCCCGACACCTCGTCGCCATTCTCGTCAACGATCTTTATCTCCCAACCGTAGCCGGGAACTCCGATAGCGCCAACCTTATGAATGTTCTCAACACCCAGGTGAACAGCACCCGGCCCTATCGACTCGGAAAGGCCGTAGTTCGTATCGTACTGATGGCTCGGGAAATATTCAAGCCAATGGTGAATAAGGCTTTGCGGCACAGGCTGTGCGCCAATGTGCATAAGACGCCAAGCGTCAAGGTTATAATCCGAAAGCTTAAGTCTGCCCGAATCAAGCTCGTTGAGAATGTCCTGCGCCCACGGAACGAGAAGCCAAACTATCGAGCATCTCTCCTTTGACGCCGCCTCAAGAATAAACTCGGGACGCGTTCCCTTCAGGAGAACCGCCTTCGAGCCTGCAAGAAGCGAGCCGAACCAGTGCATTTTCGCGCCCGTATGATAAAGGGGGGGAATACAAAGGAAAACGTCCTCTCTTGATTGAGAATGGTGGTTCTGCTCAACGCGGCAGGAATGAATGAGCGCCTTGTGTCTATGTAGAATAGCCTTCGGGAAGCCCGTCGTTCCCGACGAGAAATAAATCGCGGCAAAATCCTCCTCTGTGAGAGTAACTCCCGTGTTACAGCTCTCGCAGTCGGCGGTGAGCGTCATATAGCTCTCCGCAAACATAGGACATCCGTCGCCAACGTATATAAGGAGTCTGTTTTTACTTATCGCGTCGGCAATTCCCTCAACTCGTCCGATAAATTCAGGGCCGAATACAAGAACGTCAGCCTCTGCCAGATCGAGACAGTATTTTATCTCGTCCGAGGAATATCTGAAGTTGAGCGGCACTGCCATAGCTCCCGTCTTTAAGATGCCGAAATAGATGGGCAGCCATTCAAGACAGTTCATAAGAAGTATCGCAACCTTATCTCCCTTGCCGATTCCGCGCTCCATAAGAGCGTGTGCAAAGCGGTTTGCCTTCTCGTTGAAAACAGACCAGCTTATCTCGCGGCGATAATAGGAGCGATCGGTCGACTGAACGAGGTCGTATTCACGCCAGGTCATTCTTCTGTCGTCGCTTACCTCGGGATTGATTTCAACAAGAGCTACGTCACTCCCGTATTCCTTGCTGTTTCTTTCAAGCAAATCAACTATAGTCATTATTTCTACCGGGTCTTACCGCGTTGGTAAGACTTCCTTTCAAAATTTTCTGTTTTATTCATTTTTTCGCCGAAAACACGTAAATAGATAATATTCTTTTTCATTATATCACAATAAGGAAAAAAAAGCAATAAAAAGCAGAAAAAAATACTCCTTTTCAATAAATATTTGTCCTCCTTTTCCTCTTTTAGCAATTATTTTTGAAAAAATTCTCATAAACTATTGCATTTTTCGAAAAAGTGTGTTATAATCAAGCAGATTTAGATGTGTGAAAACACAACGAAAGCTTAATATATGGAGGAGTTTATAATGGAATTCGTTTTGGGGATTGCTCTTATCGTTATGGCAGTTTTCTTGATTATAGCCGTTCTTATGCAGTCGGGTAAGGACAAGAGACTTTCCGGTACTATCGCCGGCGGCGCTGAAACCTTCTTCGGCAAGAGCAAGGCTAATACTGCTGACAAGATTTTGTCAAAGCTTACAACTGTCGTTGCAATTATCTTCGTTGTTCTCGTTATCGCATTGTATATCATTGCAGGTTAATTGCAAATTGAGACAGTCACTTTTTTGAGTTTGAGCTGTTTAATTATAAGAAGTGCTGCTTTGTGCCGCACTTCTTATTTTCTTTTTACATAATAAGAGGTACGTATGAAATTTCCTTATTCGAACAAGGCCCTCGGTATAGACATAGGGTCAACGACCACAAAGATTTTTCTGGCCGACGGCGGTCAGGTAATATACGAAAAATACGAAAGGCATCTCTCAAGAGTCCGCGAAAAAACGATTGAAATGCTTAAAGAAATAGAGCCGCTTCTTAACGGCGAATTTTCTGTTGCAATTTCGGGCTCGGCGGGGCTTGGCGTGGCGGAGGCGGCAGGACTGCCCTTTATTCAGGAGGTCTATGCAACGGGTGAGGCTGTCCGTCGGTACGAGCCGGACACGAATGCCGTCATCGAGCTTGGCGGAGAGGACGCAAAGGTTATCTTCTTTGACGGCGGCATCGACGAGCGAATGAACGGAAGCTGTGCAGGCGGAACCGGTGCCTTTATCGACCAAATGGCGGTTCTTCTCAATATGACGGCAGACGAGCTTGACGAGATAAGCCGCGAGGCAAAAAGGATCTATCCGATAGCGTCGCGCTGCGGCGTTTTTGCAAAGACGGATATTCAGCCGCTTTTGAATCAGGGGGCGGCGAAGGCAGACGTTGCCGCAAGTATTTATCAGGCGGTTGTAAATCAGACGATAACGGGTCTTGCACAGGGTCGAAAAATCGACGGCAAAGTCTTATTTCTCGGCGGCCCCCTTTATTTCTGCCAAGGACTTCGCGAGCGCTTCAAGCTGACGCTTGGTCTTGCCGACGATAACGCAATCTTCCCCGAATACGGCAGGTTTGCCGTAGCACTCGGTGCGGCTCTTCATTCGGCAACGCTTGGCACAAAAACCAACTATTCTGAGCTTATTGATAAAATCTCGGGCTGTGAAATGACCCTTGGCGCTGACAGACTTCCGCCTCTTTTTGAGAACGAGGCAGATTATTCCGCTTTCACCGAAAGACACGCAAGGGCAACCGTTAAAAATATTGATATTTCTTCCTACAGCGGCCGCGCGTGGCTCGGTATCGACTGCGGAAGCACTACGACAAAGCTCGTTCTAATCTCGGAGAACAAGGAGATTCTTTACAGTTATTACAGCTCGAATAAGGGAAACCCCGTCGACGTCGTTCGCGAACAGCTGACACTTCTGCGCAAAACGTGCGGCGACAGAATCGAGATTTGCGGATGCGCCGCAACAGGCTACGGCGAGGAGCTTATAACTAACGCCTTCCGCTGTGACATGGGAGTCGTTGAAACGATAGCACACTATACAGCGGCAAAATTTTTCCGTCCCGACGTTGATTTTATTCTCGATATCGGCGGTCAGGATATAAAATGCTTCAAAATACGCAACGGAACGATAGATTCTATTATGCTGAACGAGGCCTGCTCCTCGGGCTGCGGCTCGTTTATCGAAACCTTTGCTCGCTCAATGGGATACGATATTGCGGAATTTGCCCGTCTCGGCCTTTCCGCAAAGGCTCCCGTAAACCTTGGCTCAAGATGTACCGTCTTTATGAATTCCTCGGTCAAGCAGTCGCAAAAGGACGGCGCCTCGGTTGAGGATATCTCGGCAGGTCTCTCTGTGAGCGTTGTTAAAAACGCTATTTATAAGGTTATCCGCGCAAGCTCGCCAGCATCTCTCGGTGAGCATATCGTGGTTCAGGGCGGAACATTCCATAACGACGCCGTGCTTCGTGCGTTTGAGATGGAGCTTGGCTTAAAGGTAATTCGTCCGACGATCGCGGGCATTATGGGAGCTTACGGCGCGGCTCTTTACTCTATGAGATGCAAGAGCTCAACGCTTCTCTCATGCGAGGAGCTTGAGAGCTTTTCTCACACGTCAAAATCCGCCGTTTGTCACGGCTGCACCAACAGCTGTCATCTGACAGTAAACACCTTTGGCGACGGCAAGAAATTCATCTCGGGAAACCGCTGTGAAAAGGCACTTGGAGCCTCAAGCGAGTCGGCGCTTCCGAATCTTCACGAATGGAAGAGAGAATATCTCTCCTCTCTTAGTCCCATCGACGGCGGACGCGGCAAAATCGGTCTTCCGCTATCCCTCTCTCATTTTGAGCTTTTGCCTCTCTGGTATGGGCTTTTCACCTCGCTTGGCTTCGAGGTGATAACCTCACGACTCTCAACGAGACGCACATACGAGAAAGGACAGTTTTCAATTCCGTCCGATACCGCCTGCTATCCTGCAAAAATTATGCACGGACATATCGAGGAGCTTATTTCTGACGGAATAAAAAGCATTTTTTATCCGTCCCTCTCATATACCGTTGACGAAAAGCAGTCGGCAAATCATTATAACTGCCCCGTCGTTGCTTACTACGCGGAGCTTCTTCGCGGTAATATGGATTCGTTGAAGAAGGTCAACTTTTTGTACCCTTATCTCAACATCAACAGCCGCGCGGCTCTTGTAAAAACGATATATCCAACCTTGAAGAAGCTTGATGAGAGCATTACGCTTGCCCAAACGAAAAAAGCCGTCAAGGCAGGCTTTGCCGAATATGACAAATACGTAAAGGCTCTTCGAAAGGAGGGCGAGCACGCGCTTGAGATCGCAAGGAAAAAGGGCAAGCGAATTATGATCCTTGCAGGCAGACCCTATCACACAGACCCCGAAATCGGTCACGGAATAGATAAGCTTGCAGCCTCTCTCGGCTTCTGCGTTGTCAGTGAGGACAGCGTTTGCCATCTTGAGAGGTGTCCGAGAACGAAGGTGCTTAACCAATGGACCTTCCATTCAAGGCTTTACCGTGCGGCTCGCTATGCGGCGCGTCACGCTGACACCGAGCTTGTTCAGCTCGTTTCCTTCGGCTGCGGAATCGACGCTATAACGACGGACGAGGTTAGAAAAATACTTGAGCGCGAGGGTAAATTCTACACACAGATTAAAATCGACGAGATAACTAATCTCGGAGCTGTTAAAATAAGACTTCGCAGTCTTCTCGGAACGCTTATGGAGAAGGAAAGATAAGGAGGGATTTTGTGAAAAAGTCAAGCTACATTGAATTTACAAAAGAGATGAAAAAGGACTACAAGGTCCTTATCCCAACTATGCTCCCTATGCATTTTGAGCTGATTATAAGCGTCCTGCGTACCTTCGGCTACGACGTGGATCTGCTGACCTCAAGCGGCCCCGAAATTGCCGAAACAGGTCTTCGCTACGTGCATAACGACACCTGCTATCCCGCGATTTTAGTTATCGGTCAGTTCCTCTCGGCGCTGAGCTCGGGCAAATACGATCCGCACAAAACCGCACTTATGCTATTCCAGACGGGAGGCGGCTGCCGTGCGTCAAACTATATTCCTCTTCTCCGAAAGGCACTCGGCAGAGCGGGATACGGGTACGTTCCCGTAATCTCCTTCAGCGTTGCAGGGATAGAAAAGCACTCGGGCTTCAAAATGGATATCCCCAAGCTTCACGCGATGATGTACGGCATCTTTTACGGCGACCTTATGATGTCGCTTGTAAATCAGTGCCGTCCTTATGAGGTAAATAAGGGAGATGCCGATGCTTTGGCAGAGAGCTGGACTCGTCGGCTTGGCGAGGAGCTTGGCTCGGGCGGAAAGATAAAATATCCGAAAATTAAAGAAAATTACGTAAAAATCATAAAGGACTTTTCCGCAATTCCGATGCAGAAAAGGGAAACGGTTAAGGTCGGCGTTGTCGGGGAGATATTCGTGAAATATTCTCCTCTCGGAAACAATAACCTCGAACGCTTCCTTATCGACGAAGGCGCGGAGGTCACAGTTCCGGGGCTTATTGATTTTTGTCTTTACGTTATCTATAACAATATTATGGACTACCGTCTTTACGGCAGAGGTAAGCTTACCTATCCGCTCTGGCGCTACGCTTATAAGTTCGTTTGTAAGAAGAAAAACGACCTCATCTCTCTCATAAAGGAGAATTCGGATTTCGCTCCGATGACCCCCTTTGAGGAAACTGTCGCTCTTGCCGACACATACATAAGCACAGGGGTTAAAATGGGCGAGGGCTGGCTTCTGACGGCGGAAATGCTCGAACTCTCGCACTCCGGTGTTAAAAATATCGTTTGCACACAGCCATTCGGTTGTCTGCCGAACCATATTTGCGGCAAGGGAATGATGCGTCCGATAAAGGAGCGAAATCCCGACGTAAATATC
Organism: Eubacteriales bacterium; assembly: GCA_045645605.1. Taxonomy (GTDB): domain Bacteria; phylum Bacillota; class Clostridia; order Oscillospirales; family CAG-272; genus SIG710. Next base: position 35,336 of record JAZRJC010000043.1, read on the forward strand.
GTTGCCATCGACTATGACGCAGGTGCAACCAAGGTAAATCAGGAGAACAGACTCAAGCTCATGCTTGCAAACGCAAGAGATAATGCTTCGCATAATGCCGTTCATTCTGCCGTTCATTCTGCCCAGCACAACGATCCTTGCGATAAGCAGCTTTTGACCAAATAAAAAAGGCAGATGAAAAATCATCTGCTTTTTTGATTTACCCTTCCGCAACGACAAGCTCCATCTCGAGCGACTCTATAAAATTTCTCAAATAATAATCGTTTTTCGTAAGGAACGCGATTCTCTCATCGCGATAGGTAAGAACCACCTCAACGATGTTAAAATCAGTATCAAAAACCTTTGCGGAAACAACCAAATCGCTCGGAGACTCAATTTTTATCTCCTGCTTTTTCGTGTCGTTTGCCCGAAGAAGAGATTCGCTCTCAACAAAAAGCTCAAGCCCCCTCTTCGACCTGACAGACGCAAGCATAACGAGCCGCGTGAAAATCATCTGCGAGCCGATGCGGCATCCGACCATCATTTGCTCGTTCGTTGAGAACGCCTTGAGAACGGTCGCCTCAATGCTTCCTCTGTCCGCACAGCCAAGCCTCACAGTTTGGTTAAACTCGGCCTCATATTCGTCGATATAGCGGTACATATGCTTATCCTTTGGCGCGGGTAGAAGAACCGACATCCAAACAAGCGCCAAGTCTATAAAGAAAAGCACGGCAAAAAACATCCAGATACCGATGCCGACCCTGAAAAAGCAGAGCGCGAAAATAAGAGGAAGAAGAGCGCATCTTGCAACAAGATAAACTCTATCAAAAAACAAAAAGTACAAAAAACCGTTTTTCATCGACCCACGCTATCCCTTTCCTCAGGCTTGTCCTTAATTTTATTGAGAAGCGAGATTCCAGCAATAATAATTATGGTAACGAGCAAAATTCCGATCATACCCTTTCCCATAAGAGGAAGTGTGTCAAGCATATTCTCTACGTTGCTCTGACCCTCGGCAAAGGTTTCAACGCCGATTTCTTCAACAATCTCGGCTGTATTCAAGGTTGTTTCGATTTCCATTTTCATTTTCCTCCTTAATTAAGATAACATTCCGAGAATAAGACCGCCCGCAATAACAGACGCGATCTGTCCCGATACGTTTACGCCTATTGTGTGAGGAAGAAGGAAGTTCTGGTCGTCCTCCTCAAGTCCAAGCTTGTGAACAACACGGGCAGACATCGGGAACGCGGAAATGCCCGCCGCACCAATCATAGGATTGATCTTTTCCTTCAAGAAAAGATTCATAAGCTTCGCAAGCATAACGCCACCGAAGGTGTCGAAGATAAAGGCAACGAGGCCAAGCCCTAAAATCATAAGCGTACGAGGATTCAAGAAGTCGTTTGCCTGAAGCTTGAATGAAATCGAAATGCCAAGGAAAATAGTTACGATATTCGCGAGAGCGCTCTGTGCCGTTTCCGAAAGGTTATCGAGAACACCGCACTCGCGAATAAGGTTACCGAACATCAAAAAGCCGATAAGCTCGGCACTCTTGGGGGCAAAAATACCAACGACGATAGTTACGACGATGGGGAAAAGTATCTTCGTACGCTTTGAAACCGACGAGGGTCTGTAGGGCATACGGATCATTCTTTCCTTTTTCGTTGTGATCGCCTTTATAACGGGGGGCTGAATGATAGGAACGAGCGCCATATAAGAATATGCCGCAACCATGATAGCACCCTGATAGCTTGAATTAAGAGACTGTGAAACCGCAATAGCGGTAGGGCCGTCTGCCGCACCGATTATAGCTATCGAGCCTGCGTCGTTCAAATCAAATCCGAGAAGAGCTGCGAGGCTGAGCGTAAAGAAAATTTCGAACTGTGCCGCCGCACCGAAAATCATAAGCTTGGGGTTTGAGAGAAGCGGGCCAAAGTCGATCATAGCTCCGATACCGATAAAGAGCAGAAGCGGGAAAAGCTCGTTTGCAATACCTGCATTAAAGAGGGTCGTAATCGAGCCGTGCTCGCTGACAATTCCCTCAGATGCCATCGGAAGATTTACGAGAATCGCTCCAAGTCCCATCGGGAGAAGAAGTGACGGCTCCATTTTCTTCTTGATGGCAAGATAGATGAGTATTCCGCCGATCAGCCACATTACGATAGTTTTCCAGTTTCCGTCCTTTGCAATATAAGTAAAGCCGGAAAAGAGTTCAGATAAAAAATCCAAGGCTTTTTCTCCTTTTTTCTTTCTTATTTCGTATATTTCGATTTGGCCTTTAACAGCAAAACCAAAATCTTATTAATTGTATCACAGTAAAGATAAAAAATCAAGTCCCAAAATAATATTTTTACCTTCGCTTCGGTTGCTTTTTCTTTTTCTGTTGAAATTTTACAGAAAATAATATATAATTATAGTTAAACAGTCGGTTTGCTCAAAAAAGAGCAACAAATCAACGTAAAGGCAAAGGATAATTATGCTTTTTTCATCTCTTGAATTTCTATATGGCTTCCTGCCCCTTTTTCTTGTTTTTTATTTCATAATTCCGAGAAAATATATCGCCGTAAAAAACGCGGTCCTTCTCGCCTTCAGCCTGCTCTTTTACAGATGGGGCGAGCGAGGATACACGATTTTGATGCTGTCAACGATTTTAGTTGACTATATCGCGGGAATTTTGACGGATTATTTCTTGAAAAAAGGCAAAAAAAGGAGCGCAAAAACAGCGCTTGTGATAACTGTGACTCTCAATCTCCTCTCACTCTTTATTTTCAAATATCTGAATTTTGCCGCCGACCTTTTCTCGTTTATTCCCTTTGTCGCAGGCCTCGAAATACCTGCTCTTGCACTGCCTATCGGCATTTCCTTCTATACCTTCCAATCGCTCTCGTACGTAATCGACGTTTACCGAGGGGACGGCGAGGTTCAAAAAAATCCGATAAGCTTCGGTGCTTACGTTACGATGTTTCCCCAGCTTATAGCAGGCCCTATCGTCAGATACCGCGACGTTGACGCAGCCCTTCGCGAAAGAGAGCATTCGGTAACCCTTTTTGCCTCGGGACTTCGCACCTTCTGCTGCGGTCTTTGTAAAAAGGTGCTTTTGGCAAACGCCGCCGGCGAGATGTGGGAATATTACGCCGCGTATGGGGCAAACGAGCGGACCGTGCTCGGCGCTTGGCTTGGTGCAATTTTCTTTACGCTTCAGATATATCTCGATTTTTCCGCCTATTCGGATATGGCAATAGGTCTTGGTAAAATGCTCGGCTTCCGCTTCCTTCAAAACTTCAATTATCCCTATATTTCCGAGAGTATCACCGAATTCTGGAGCAGATGGCATATTTCCCTCTCAAGCTGGTTCCGCGAATACCTTTATATCCCGCTCGGGGGAAATCGCTGTGCCTTGCCTCGTGCCGTTTTCAATCTCTTTGCCATTTGGTTCCTCACAGGGCTCTGGCACGGAGCAAGCGTTAATTTCCTGCTTTGGGGGCTTATGTATTTTGTCCTCCTCTCGCTTGAAAAGTATCTTTGGGGCGGGATCGTCACTAAAATGCCGAGGGTGCTTCGCCATATTTATGTTCTTTTCTTTACAGTCGTTGGCTTTTTGATTTTCGCGTCGGTTGACGGTCGCGGCGGTGTCTCATATCTTGCGGATATGCTGCTTTTAGGTAATGCACGAATAGCGTCAAGGCTTGATTTTTATGAGCTTATCCGCAATTTCGCGTCTCTGTCTGTAATGATTCTTGCGTGTACCCCCTATCCTCGACGACTCTTTTATCGCCTTTATGAAAAAAGCAAGGCCTTTCGGTTCGCTCTGCCCTTCGTTATAATTTTGCTCTTTGCTTTATGTACGGCATTTCTTGTCGATTCAGCGTTCAACCCGTTCTTGTATTTCAGATTTTAGAGAAAGCTTTCTTGAGGTAATTATATGACGTCTTTACTTATAAAATTATTCATCAAAAATAATGATGTGAAAAACCCGAAGGTCAGGGCAAAATACGGCATTCTTTCGGGCGTTGTCGGAATTATTATTAACTTTTTATTAGCTCTCGGCAAATTTATCGTCGGCAGCCTGACCGCCTCTATTTCAATTACCGCTGACGCTCTTAACAACCTTTCCGACGCAGGCTCGTCGGTCATCTCTCTTGTCAGCTTTAAGATCTCCTCAAAGCCGGCAGACAGAGAGCACCCGTTCGGTCACGAAAGAATTGAATATATCGTTTCGATGATAGTTTCCTTCTCGATTTTACTTATCGGATACGAGCTTATCGTCGATTCGGTAAAGAAAATCATATCGGGCGGCGGCGAGGCAAAGCTCAACGTCGTTGCCGTCGTCGTTCTTGCAGTGTCGGTTCTTCTGAAGATATGGCTTTGCCTCTTCAATCGGAAAATAGGCAAAAAAATATCCTCAAGCGTAATTATAGCAACCTCGGCTGACAGTCTCTCGGACGCGCTCTCCACGCTTGCAGTGCTTGTGTCGGGCGTCATCTCTGCCATTTGCAACGTGAATCTTGACGCATATATGGGCGTTATCGTTTCTCTTATCATCATTCGTTCGGGCGTCGGCATTTTTGCAGAGGCTACAAACGCGATTCTCGGAAAAGCTCCCGAGCCTCAAATGATAGAGGATATCAAAAGAATAATTATGTCGCACCCCGAGGCTATCGGCATTCACGATATGGCTGTACATAGCTACGGGCCATCCAAATATTTCGTAACGGCACACGTCGAGGTCGACGGCGAGGAGGACGTTTTCAAATCGCACGACGTTATCGACAACATCGAAAAGGAAATGGAGGAGAAGCTCGGCGTTATCTGCTCGATCCATTTAGACCCTATCGCTCTTCGAGACGAGAAAACTCAAACGCTTCGCGAGGCGGTTGTGAGGATTGCCGACGGGCTCGATATGGAAATCGGAATTCACGATTTCAGAATCGTGCCGGGTGTGACACATACTAATTTGATTTTTGATATTGCCGTTCCCTTTGAGGTGAAGCTTTCGGACTCCGAGCTCGTTGAGCTTTTCGGACATAGGATTTCGGAGCTTGACAAAACCTATTTTGCCGTGATTACGGTTGACAGACAATAAAACCCACAAAAAAAGGAGGTAGCTATGGCAGGCGGTAGATACTTAATTGAAAAAAAGGAGGACTCGTTTTCCTTCAAGCTCTATTCTATCGGCGGAAAACTTCTTGCAAGAAGCGGAAGCTACAAAACACCCGAGCTTTGCAAAAAAGGAATAGCAAGTCTGCGGGTAAATTCGGACGCACCACTATGCGACCTGACTCTTCCCGAATACGAGAGCGGCGAGCCTCAAAGGTGCCCTAAAATCGAGCTTTTCAAGGACGCTGACGACGCACACGGCTCATATAACTTCCGCATAAGGGCGAAAAACGGCATAGTTATCGCGTCTGGCGAGGGCTACGGAACGAAAACCCGCTGCCTTGACGTAATAGCGGCACTTCGTGCCTCGGCTATCGGCGCCACGACAGAGGAAAGCTGACCCTCCCGCCATCTCATAAGTCCTTTTAATTATAAAAAGATATCCACCCGCAAAAAACGGGTGGATTTTTATTATTTGCGTGATCATTCAAAAATAGTGACTCCGTCCGAGAGATAGACGTTTTTTCTGAAAATAGAGTAGTCCTCTTCCATAATGTCGGTCGAGAGGATAGAAAACTTTTCCTTCATAGCCGTGATCAGCATCTCGGGGTTAAGACTGCTTCCCGCCTCGCACGCAAGAAGACAGTTGATTCTTATAATTCCGTCAATAAGCTCTGCCCTAAACGAGCGAATCAGAGGAATAATATCGATCTCGCGGTCGCCCGACTTTGATTTTTTAGTCATCATCAAGGTGGAGAGAGAAAACAACCCGTTTATCTTCTCGCAAAGAGCCTCGTCCGCGCCCTTTGTGTTGATATTTATCTCGTATTCGGCAAAGGCAATATCCGAAAGCTTGGTTTTCGGCTCGTAAACCTTAACTACCGCAAGCTCTTCGGTGAGCGCACTGTCAAGCCTCGCCTTTATTTCATTCAGCGTCATTTTCGTGACGATTCTTATGTCGAGAAACTCACAAGCACTCTCTGTTCCAAGCGACAACGGCAAGGAAAAGACCATTTTCGCATGAGGATTGAAGCCTTGAGTGTACCAAGCGGGGATTCCTGCGCGGATAAGCACCTTTTCAAAGGTTCTCTGCATATCAAGATGAGAGATGTACTTGAGATTTCCGACCTTTTTGAATTTAATTCTTATCGGCTTCGGGCTCTCGTTTGAAATTATTTCGTTGGACAACAACTTCTCTCACCTCCCAATTTGTTTGCACCGCATCCGGAGCATTTCTCTCGGCAATTAGGCGTTGCCTTGCCCTCGTACGCATTGTTTCTTTCTCTTATCAAAAATTCCTTCGTAACTCCGCAGTCGATGATGTCCCAGGGAAGCACCTCGTCCACTTCACGGCGACGATTTGCATAGAACGCAGGATCAAGTCCCGCCTTTTCTATGACGGAGATCCACCTTTCGTAATCAAAATATTCGTCCCAAGCGTCAAAATGGAAGCCCTCGGATAAGGCTATCTCAAGTGCCTTACCAAGTCTGCGGTCGCCTCGTGCCAGAACTGCCTCGATATGCGACGTTCTCGGGTTGTGATGCGTATATCTGACCTTTCTGTCGGTCACGCACTGATAGAGATATTCGTTCTTTTCCTCAAGCTCGGCAACAGTGTCCTGTGCCTCCCACTGAAAAGGAGTAAAGGGCTTTGGAACAAAGCAGGCAACGCTGATCGTAACCTGCGGAGATTTTCCCTTCGGACGACGCGGATTTATATAGAACTGATGAACAACGTCTGTCGCCAGCTTTGAGATACCCTCAAGGTCGTCGCTCGTCTCTGTCGGAAGTCCGTTCATAAAATAAAGCTTGACCTGTGTTTTTCCCGCCTCGTACGCAACGTTGACGGCACGGAAAATATCCTCCTCATAAACATTCTTATTGATAACGTCACGAAGTCTTTGCGTTCCCGCCTCGGGAGCAAAGGTGAGCGAGCTTGAACGAACTGTTGCGATTTTATCCATAAGCTCACGCGTAAAGCTGTCTGCTCGGAGTGAGGGGAGCGACAAATTCACCTTTTTCTCATTAGTCCAGGCAAGAAGCTTGTCTGTAAGCTCATCAACGTGTGTGTAGTCGCTGATTGAGAGCGAGGAAAGAGAAATTTCGTCATATCCCGTGCTTTCGTAAAGGCATTTTGCCTGACGGCAAAGCACGTTCGGTGTTTTTTCTCGCACGGGGCGGTACACCATTCCCGCCTGACAGAAGCGACAGCCTCTGATACAGCCGCGGTAAACCTCAAGCATAATTCTGTCCTGCACCGTTTCAATATACGGCATAACTACGCTCTCGGGATAGAAGGACTTATCAAGATCCTTCATTATTCGCTTTGTGATCCTTGTCGGAATATCGTCGTATTTTGGAGTATATGCCTTTATCGTTCCGTCCTCGTTGTAGCTTACCTCATAGAATGATGGAACGTAAAGACCCGAAATCGTACGCGCCGCCTCGTGCAAAAAGCCCTCTCGCGTGTAGCTTCCGTCCTCCTTCATTTTTATGTAGAGCCTTGTAAATTCGGGAAGCATATCCTCGCCTTCACCTATCGAGAAGCAATCGAAAAAGTCCGCAATAGGCTCGGGGTTATAGCTGCACGGCCCTCCTCCGATGATGATCGGCATATCGTCATCTCTGTCCCTTGCGTAAAGCGGAAGCTTTGCAAGAGAGAGCATCTGAAGAACGTTCGTATAACACATTTCATATTGGAGTGTGAAGCCGATAATGTCAAATTCATTTATAGGATCGCCCGATTCAACGGCACAAAGCGGAATATCGTATTCCTTCATTTTTTCTTCCATATCCGGCCAGGGAGCGTACACTCTCTCGCACCAGACGTCTTCCTCCCGGTTAAGCACTCCGTAGAGGATTCTCACACCGAGATTCGACATTCCAATTTCATAGGAATCGGGGAAGCAAAACGCCCATCTCGCCTTCACGGCAGTCTTGTCCTTTATCACCTGACCGTACTCGCCACCCGAATAGCGTCCCGGCTTTTGTACGTGAGGAAGCACCCTTTTTAGCTTTTCGTTCATTTATATTTTCCTTTCAAAAGCACTTTATTTATCTTATATATGATACCATATTACGCACTTTTTCGCAAGGGGTTTCGGAAAGTATTTTCCTAAAAAACTTCGGACCGTCAGCAAAAAAGCCAACAGCCCGAAATATAATATTTTCTTAAATGGAATCCGCAATATCGAGAATGAGTCGTTCGGTCTTTTCCCAGCCGAGACAGGGGTCTGTTATCGACTTGCCGTAGATATTTTCTTCCGGCTTCTGTGCGCCGTCCTCAATATAGCTTTCGATCATAAGGCCCTTAACTATCTTGCGAATATCGGCATTCTGATGACAGGAATGAACGATATCCTTTGCAATTCTTACCTGCTCAAGATAATTTTTGCCCGAATTTGCGTGGTTTGTATCCACGATTACGGCAGGATTCTTGAGATCGGTTGCCTCGTAGAGAGATATGAGCTTTGTGAGATCCTCATAGTGATAGTTCGGAAGTGAGCGTCCGCTTGAATCGACGTATCCGCGAAGAATCGCGTGTGTCAGCGGGTTGCCCTCGCTCATTACCTCCCAGCCGCGATAAATAAAGGTGTGCGAATGCTGTCCTGCCGTTATCGCGTTCATCATAATCGAGAGGTCGCCGCCTGTTGGGTTTTTCATGCCGACGGGAATATCAAGTCCGCTTGCTGTCAGGCGGTGCTGCTGATTTTCAACGCTTCGCGCTCCTACTGCAACGTATGAGAGAAGGTCGGAAAGATATCTGTAGTTATCAGGATAGAGCATCTCGTCAGCACAAGAGAATCCGCAGTCGCGAAGTGCCGTCATGTGAATGTCTCTGATAGCAAGAATACCCTTTAACATATCGGGGTTCTCGTGCGGGTCGGGCTGATGAAGCATTCCCTTATAGCCATCGCCCGTTGTTCTCGGCTTGTTTGTGTAAATTCGGGGAATGATGTAAACCTTGTCCTTAACCTCGTCCTGAACTCTGCGAAGTCTTGATATATAGTCAATTACAGGCTCTTTGCTGTCTGCCGAGCATGGGCCGATTACTAAAATGAATCGGTCATCCTCTCCTGTGAAGATTTTCTTGATCTCCTCGTCGCGCGTCGCCTTTATCTCGGCAAGCTCGGGAGTTACGGGGTACTCCGCCTTCACGTCGATCGGGAAAGGGAGCTTTCTTACGAAATTCATGTTCATTTGTAATACACTTTCTTTTTGTTTTTGTTTTTATTTTTTATGGGAGTCGTTGGGATGATTTCTCAAAAACAGCCATTTACATTCTAATATATTCTTTCTATTTCCTTTTTGTTTTTCAACTTCAAAAATCCCCTACTGTAAAAGTTTTCGTCCACCTTTTCCAAAAGGTGGCGAGGGGTTTGGGGGCGAGGAGCCCCCGAAAAAGAGGAGCCCCCCGAGTCCCTTACACAAAAGAAACTTTTGCTCCGATATTTATAAGCTTGTCCCAGAAATCGGGCATACTTTTTTTTACTGCTGCGGCGTCGTCGATTTTGCCGCCGTATTTCGTTGCGAGAACTGCAAGTGACATAACAACTCTATGGTCATTATGACCGCAAAGGAGCTCGGCCGGAGAATGTAGCTCTGCCTTATCGACAATCACTCTGTTTTCTTCAACCGTCACCGACGCACCGAGCTTCAGAAGCTCCTCCCTCATAGCCTCGGCTCTGTCACTTTCCTTTATTTTCAAGCGTTTCGTATCTGTAAAGATCGCACCGTTCTTTTCCGCCGCCAATGCAAAAAGTATAGGCCCTAAGTCAGGGCAATCGGCAAGAGAAAGGGTCGGTGTGCCGTCGTTTATCGCTCTGAAATACTCTCTATAAATCTTATCTCCCTGATGGGACGTATCAAGCAGTCCGCTGACGCTAACGTTCCCGCCGATATAATTAAGAGCCTCAAAAAATGCGGCGTTTGAATAGTCGCCCTCGATCGAATAGCTCTTTTTTACCTCGCCTCGCTTACCCGACAGAAAAATCGTATTCTCATCAACGAATCGTGCCCCAAAGCCGAAGTCACGGGCGGCCGAGAGTGTCAAATCAATATAAGAAAGACTCTCGGGCTTGCCGACAAGCCTTATTTTACTGTCCTTCCCGAGATTCAGAAGGGCAAAAATCATCCCCGTCACGAACTGACTGCTAACGCTGATATCCGCTTCGTATTCTCCTGCCTCAAGCCTTCCCGAAACGGTTACGGAATTTCCTGCCTGACAAAAATCAAAGCCCTTCGTCTCGCAAAGACCTTCGTAATATTCAAGCGGACGCGACATAAGCCGCTCGCTTCCGACAAGGGTCGCCTCGCCTCCGACAGAGAGGCAAAGCGGTAGCATAAACCGAAGCGTGCTGCCGCTTTCACGGCATTTTAATGTTTCGGTCGGTGTGCCGATCCTGCCCGACACCTTTGCCCTGCCATCCCGAAAATCTATCTTCACACCAAGTGCCGAGAGGCAGTCTATCGTTGCCGAAATATCTTCAGACAGGTAAAGTCCGTCAATTTCGATTTCTTCCTCTCGGAGTGCCGAGAAAATCAAATATCTGTGCGCCATACTCTTTGAGGGCGGAGCTTTTAT